>RHCK01000337.1 GCA_010030605.1 Acidimicrobiia bacterium | reverse complement strand
CTTCTTCTTGGCCGGAGCCTTCTTCTTGGCCGGAGCCTTCTTCGCTGCTGCCTTCTTCTTGGCCGGAGCCTTCTTCTTTGCTGCCATGGGAGTAACCCTTTCTGGTTTGGTTTGTACTGCTTGGTTTTGCTTTCGAGTCGCTTCGGGCTTCTGCCTTCCGCGCACGTCGATTCGTTTCAGTTCAGTTCTCGGGTGGAACTGACACCAGTTGATTCGGTTTTTTCGGCGTTTACAAGTATTCGTTTTGTTGCAAATGCAACCACCGTCGCCGGATGACGGTCGCGGGTCGAGCCGAACCAGCCGACTCCATCTCTGACATTCACCGCCAGCGACACGACGAAGACATTTCGCGAAACGTCGACGACTGATCGGACGTGGGCGAGACCCACATCCGCCCCTCCATTTTGGCAACCGAACCATTGTCGGTGGTGGATCCCTCGAGTTCGGAATGGTTTCCCACCGACCCCGAAGATTTCATCCGCCATTTCCTCCGAAATCCACCACCAGCAGCGGTGCGTGAGCCACTATTGCCTCGGAACGATCCCGCCCCTCGGACCCGTTCTGCGAACAGCGAACACAACAGGAATTCTCCACCAACAAGGAGTTTCAGTGACCGAACTGATGCGGGAAACGGGCGAACACAGCACGGGCGATCGAGCGATCGACGTGAGACCCACCGGAGACGGGACCGCACAGAAGCACGGAACCCGAGTGGTGCTCGACACTTCGGTGCTGATCGCCGACCCGAACTGTCTGGCGGCGTATCCCGAATGCTCCATCGTCATTCCTTTGACGGTGATCGAGGAACTGGACGGACTCAAGAGCCGGCCCGACGACGTTGGACGTGCGGCGCGGGCGGCGTTGCGATCTCTCGAGGAACTTCGCACTCGCGCCGGAGGCTCCCTGGCCCGACCGGTCGCCCTGAACGACGACCCAAAATCCTCCACGGTTCACATCGAAATCAATGGAATCCAGAAGCATCTCCTGGTCGAACACGGCCTCGACGCCGCCAAGCCCGACAACCGCATCATCGGTGCGGCCCTGGGTCAGGCGTCGATCGCCCCGACGCGAATGGTGTCGAACGACGCGGCCTTGCGACTGAAGGCGGCGCACCTCGGACTGGCGGCTCATGAGCATCAGTTGGTCGGACGACACACGTCGACACGTCCCCTCGGATGGACGACCATCGACTGCCCCGCGTCGACCATCGACTCGTTGTACGCCGGAATCTCCGCCGACCCCGACGAGCTGACGTCGCCCGGAACCCTGGCTGAAAATTCGTTCGCCGTTCTGCGTGCCGGATCCCAATCGGCACTCGTTCGTTGTGTCGCCGACGCGCTGCATTTGATTCCCCAAACCTCGCCAGAGGCCTGGGGTCTGCGCGCGCGGTCGAAAGAACAACGATTCGCCCTCGAATTGCTCCTCGACCCGGAAGTGAGCGTGATCGCCCTCGATGGTCGCGCCGGCACCGGCAAGACCGTCATGGCCATCGCCGCCGGACTGGAACAAGTCGTCGAGCAACGGCGCTACGAAAAGCTGGCGGTGTATCGACCATTGGTGCCGGTCGGGCGTGCCGACGTCGGCTTCCTCCCGGGCGGTCTGGACGAGAAACTCGACCCATGGATGTCCGCCATCCACGACGCAATCGTTGCGCTCACGGACCAGCGGTCGAACCGCGAGGCGCGCACGATGATCGACGAGTTGATCGCTCGCAATCAATTGTCACTGGAGTCGGTGACCTTCTTGCGTGGTCGGTCACTTCACCGTCAGATCGTGGTGGTCGACGAGGCACAGAACTTGGAGCCCACCACGTTGAAGACCATCCTCACGCGCATCGGCGAGGGGACCAAGGTCATCTTCACCGGCGACACCAGCCAGATCGATGCCCCGTATCTCGGAGAGTCCAACAATGCGTTGGCCGTTCTCATCGGTGCGTTCCGCGGTCAGCACTGTTTCGGCCACATCACCTTGACGGCCTGT
>RHCK01000336.1 GCA_010030605.1 Acidimicrobiia bacterium | reverse complement strand
ACCCGTGAGCGTCGATTCCATGGCCAGACACTTGCGCGCCGCGTTCACCGCGATCTGCTTGATGCCCGCCTTGTCCAGTCCGAACACCACCTCGCGTTGCAGAGGATTGGTGGAGTTGTAGAAGTGCACGATCGCTTTCTTCACACCGCGCAATGACTCATAGGTCCGCTCGATCAATTCGTCGCGACTTTGCACCAGCACTTGAATCGTCACGTCATCGGGAATCAGATCCTGCTCGATCAGTTGACGCACGAAATCGAAGTCGGGTTGCGAGGCGGATGGGAAACCCACTTCGATCTCGGTGAATCCGATCTTGCACAGTTCGTCGAACATACGGCGCTTGCGTTCGGGGTCCATGGGGTCGATGAGCGCTTGGTTGCCGTCGCGTAGGTCGACCGAGCACCACAGAGGGGCCTTGTCGATCATCTTGTTCGGCCACGTGCGATCGTGGAGCGAGAGCGGGATGAACGGTGTGTACTTGGCGAAGGGCATGCGTCCTCCACCGGCGTTCACGAACTGGGCCGGACCCGTGTTCTTGGTGTTCATGCGGTACTCCCTTGGTGATGTGCTGGCGTGACGAGGCTGATTCGGACAAACAAAAAACCCCGGCGCTGGTGCGCACGGGGCTGACGGCGAACGCGATATGGGGCGTTCGCCCTACATAAGAAGGAGGCCGGTCAGGAACGTCACGTAGGTGACCCTACCGACCCGTCCGTCGTACCCGCAACAGATTCACGGGCGTGCACGAACCTCGCGGGGTCGAACCCGCGTTGATAAATGAGAACGACGGCGCGAGAGCGCTAGTCGACGGGAACGGCGGTGAGGCTGGCCAGCTCGGCATCGAGCAGCTGTGCCTCGACCTCGGCGATGACCGCCTGCCAGTCGTAACCGAGGCCCTTGCCCGGATACGAATCAACCACGGTGGTACTGGGTGACATATTGACCGTGCTGTGGGTCTGCGTGTGGGCAGGGGTCGAGTCGATGCTCATGTTTCGGACCTCCCGGTGAATATGTCGTGGTTGATGTGAAAGCCGTTGCAAACGGACTGCGGAACCATAACGAGTGAGGACCCCCCTGTCTACGCAATCGGGTTGATTTTGCGTCTATGTGACAAGCGACACAAAGATGCGGGAATCCCCAGCATGTCGGGGGTGTTGACTCACGGTGCCCGACAGATGGACTGCGGGTGAAAGGGGACCGACATGGGCGCGGCCGTGGAACTGACTCAGGAGAATTTCGAGAGCACGCTCGAGAACAACGACATGGTTCTCGTCGACTTCTGGGCGTCGTGGTGCGGACCCTGCCGGTCCTTCGCGCCGGTCTATGACGCCGTCGCCTCGGCGAACCCCGATGTGGTCTTTGGCAAGGTGGACACCGAGGCTCAACAGGCCCTGGCCGGGGCTTTTGGTATCCAGTCCATCCCGACGCTCATGATCTTTCGTCAGCAGGTGTTGCTGTACAACCAGGCCGGCGCATTGCCCCAACACGCCCTCGAGGACCTGGTGGGCAAGGCCCGAGCTCTCGACATGGAAGCCGTCAAGGCCGAAATCGCCGCCGAACAGGCCGGAAACTAGTTTCCACGAGCGGGTCCGTATTGTAGGGTCTACTCGTCGCTTCCGCCAGCGACCCACAACCCGGATGGCTCGAGTCTCACCGCTCGCCTCCGGGTTGTTGCGTTGAGGAGGGAGGCGTGTTCCGTGTTCATCTACGGTGAACCCATGGCAAGCGTCAGCGGACTTTCGCACGTCGATCCTTCCGAGGCCGGTTTCAGCGCCGAGCGTCTGAATCGTCTCGGTTCTCATTTCGGCCGCTTGGTCGACGATGGCCGCCTGGCGGGCTGGCACATCAGCGTGAACCGCGACGGCCACAACGTCATGGATTCGAAGTACGGAATGGCCGACATCGAGTCCTCCCGACCGGTGGCTGACGACACCATGTGGCGCATCTATTCGATGTCGAAGCCGATCACGGCCATCGCGGC
>RHCK01000335.1 GCA_010030605.1 Acidimicrobiia bacterium | reverse complement strand
TCGGCGTGCAGGGTGCACATCGAACCGTTGTTCCCCTGGCTCATGGCCAGCAACATGGGAAAGGCCTCCGCCCCGCGCACCTCTCCGACGATCACACGATCCGGATCCATGCGAAGCGCCATGCGGGTGAGGGCCGACAGATCGATGGCGCCGCGTCCCTCCACATTGGCGCCACGGGTCTGCAAGGCATCGTGATCGGGATGCAGATCGGCAAATCGATCGATGCCAAGCTCGAACGCGTCTTCGATGGTGACGATGCGCTCATGCATCGGAACTTCGTTGATGAGAGCTCGCAACAGGGTGGTCTTGCCGCTTCCGGTGCCACCCACCACGACGATGTTCCGACGCGCCAGAACGGCGGCCCGCAGAAATCGTGAAACATCGGGGCTCATGAGCCCAGCGCGCACGAGTTGCTCCATCGAAGACAGGTGGAACTGATGTTTACGAACGACGAGAGATGGTTCGGTCGAGACATCCATGACCGCGAACAAGCGACTGCCGTCGGGTAAGCACAGGTTGCATTCGGCCGTGCTGGCGTCGAAACGTCGCTCCCCATGTCGGCTGCGACTCGCGAGGTTGCGGACGAGAACAATGAGCTCGTCGTCGCTGTTGGCGATCGGATGACGTTGTTCGCGTCGACCGTCACGCCGTTTCACCCACACCGGCCGACTTCCTCGAACATGAATGTCGGTGATCTCGGGATCGTCCAACAGGACCTGCAGCGGACCGCAGCCGAGCACGAGGTCGATGGCACTCTTGGTGAGCGCCAGTTCGTCGACGCCCTCATCGACGAACTCCACGGCATCGAAGAACGATCGCGCTGCGACACGAGCCACCTCCTCCTCGGTAGCAAGATCGAGTTCTCGATCGGAGATTCGACTCTCATGACGAGCGTCGATGACCGCGGTGGTGAGAGCCTCCACCAGGTCGTCGAAAAGTGCGTTCATGTCAGCCATTCACCTTCATCAATCGGATCTCTTCGCGTCCGAGCAACGTGGTGGCCAGATCGATATCGATTTTCAAAGTGACAACCCTCGTGGCATCCAGGGGGTCCGGTTCGGAGATGTCCCACACTTCGAACGCGGTCGGTTCGACCGCCGACGTGGTGGTTCCGTCGTTGCCGCGCGTGACCGTGAGTACTCGGACCGAATCGCCCGGGGCCAGGGTGGCCGGCACTTCGCCAGCGTCGATGGTGAGCCCCACCAACCCCTCACCGGAGGAAACGATGCTCGCCGACGTCAATTGCGACGGGGTCAACGGCGTCCCGGCGGAGATGTCGACCGCCGCCCGTCGTCCGACTGCATCGTTCAACGATGATGCCCGAACCAACGCGATGTCGTCGGAACTGGTCAGCGTGATCGTGGACAAGTCGTCCGCGTCGAGAACGGCGCCCTTGCGCACATCGTTGTTCACAACCAACACCGAGGTTCCCGACACCGCCGAGCGTCCCCAGGCCATGGCTCCGACCACGCAGAGCGCAATGATCAAGGCGCCAACGGCAACTTCGGGAGTCCGCACGGCCGAGGTGGACCGGGTGGGCAAGGTCGTGGTGTTCATGAGGGCCTCCTCGAAAAGTGTTCGGGTCGATCGGGTGTGCCCCGATGTTGAACGACGTTCACTTGACGATGAATGGGTCCAAAGAACCATCACACGTTCGACCCAGATGGAACACTGGATGCATGAAACGGTTGCTCGTCGGACTTCTTGCCACTTTCTGGATGATCACGATCCCCATCGGTGATGTCTCGGCCAACGACGGCGATCCGATGGGAGGCTTCGGAAACGACGGGCGCATCAACATCGAGCCACCCAATTCCGGCGACGACATCATGGGAGAAGACGTTGCCGTCGATTCCGAAGGGCGGATCATTTCGGTCACCAATGTGAGGGCATTCCCGTGCCCGGCGGGTGACATCACCATTCGTCGCTATCTTCCCGATGGAACTCTCGACCCCGCTTTTACGCCCGTCAACCCGTCTCC
>RHCK01000334.1 GCA_010030605.1 Acidimicrobiia bacterium | reverse complement strand
AAGGTGATCCCCTTGGGAACGAACGCACCGAAACTCTGTCCCGCCGAGCCGGTGAAGTCGATGCTGATCGTGTCGTCCGGCAGACCGGCGCCACCCCATTTGCGGGTGACGGCGTTACCCAACATCGTGCCCACCGTACGGTTCACGTTGCGAATGTCGCGCGCGAATCGAACGGGCGATCCTGTTTCGATCGCCGTGCTCGCCGTGGCGATGAGGTCGTTGTCCATCGCCTCGTGAAGTCCGTGGTCCTGAGCGACGCTGCGATGCATCGTCTGGCCGTAGGGATTCAGAGCCGGAGCGAGGATCGGAGAGATGTCGAGACCCTTGGCCTTCCAATGATCGACGGCCTTCTTCGTGTCGAGCACCTCGCTGTGCCCCACCATCTCCTCGATCGTCCGGAAACCCAGGGAGGCCATGATCTCGCGAACTTCCTCGGCGATGAACTCGAAGAAGTTCACCACGAACTCGGGCTTGCCGCTGAAACGAGCGCGCAGCACCGGGTTCTGCGTGGCCACACCGACCGGGCAGGTGTCCAGATGGCAAACGCGCATCATGACGCAACCGCTCACCACCAACGGTGCGGTGGCGAATCCGAACTCCTCGGCCCCGAGCAATGCGGCGATCACCACGTCGCGTCCGGTCTTCATCTGACCGTCGGCTTGAACCACGATGCGGTCACGAAGGCCGTTCAGCAAGAGCGTCTGCTGCGCCTCCGCGAGTCCCAACTCCCACGGCGCCCCGGCGTGCTTCAACGACGTCAGCGGTGACGCACCGGTTCCTCCGTCGTGTCCCGAGATGAGCACCACGTCGGCCTTGGCCTTGCTCACGCCCGCCGCGACGGTCCCCACTCCGACTTCGGCCACCAGCTTCACGTGCACGCGTGCCAATGGGTTCGAGTTCTTCAGGTCGTGGATCAACTGCTTCAGATCCTCGATGGAATAGATGTCGTGGTGCGGCGGCGGACTGATGAGTCCCACGCCGGGCGTGCTGTGACGCGTCTTGGCCACCCACGGATACACCTTGTGACCGGGCAACTGACCGCCTTCTCCCGGCTTGGCTCCCTGCGCCATCTTGATCTGCAAATCGTCGGCGTTCACCAGGTACTCACTGGTCACGCCGAATCGACCCGAGGCCACCTGCTTGATGGCCGAGCGACGCGCGGGGTCGTACAAGCGCTCGGGATCCTCGCCGCCCTCACCGGTGTTGCTCTTTCCGCCGATCGAGTTCATGGCGATCGCGAGCGTCTCGTGCGCTTCGGCCGAGATCGATCCGTAGCTCATGGCCCCGGTGGAGAAGCGCTTCACGATGTCGGCGACGCTCTCGACCTCCTCGATCGGAATCGGACGGCGAGCGGCGGTATCGAACTCGAAGAGACCGCGCAACGTGGCCAGATGCTTCGACTGATCGTCGACGAGACCGGTGTACTGCTTGAAGATGTCGTATCGCTTCGCACGGGTCGCGTGCTGCAGCTTGAAGACAGTTTCCGGATTGAACAAGTGGTATTCGCCTTCGCGTCGCCACTGGTACTCGCCACCGAGTTCCAGCTTGCGATGCGCGCGACGCTCCGGGTTACGCGGATACGCGACCGCATGTCGCGCCGCCACTTCGGCGGCGATCTCGTCCAGACCAATACCGCCCAAACGACTGACCGTGCCGGTGAAGTATTCGTCCACCAAGTCCGACGCCAGACCGATGGCCTCGAAAATCTGGGCTCCGGTGTACGAAGCGACCGTGCTCACGCCCATCTTCGACATCACCTTCAGCACGCCCTTACCGGACGCCTTGATGTACTTCTTCAACGCCGCGCTCGGGTCGACGTCACCCAAGTCGTGCAGATTCTCGCGGATCATGTCCTCGATGGACTCGAACGCCAAGTACGGGTTGATGGCCCCGGCTCCGAAACCGATGAGCAGAGCCATGTGATGGACCTCGCGGGCGTCGCCCGACTCCACGATCAGGCCGACTTGGGTGCGCTTCTTCTCGCGGATGAGGTGATGGTGAAC
>RHCK01000333.1 GCA_010030605.1 Acidimicrobiia bacterium | reverse complement strand
GCTCTCGACGTCATCGGATTGTTCGAACGTCCTCGCGTCGCGGATCTCTCGACGATCATCGCGTCGAGTCGACATCTCTTGGTGACCGAGGACGTCGATAACCCCACCAACATCGGTGCCATCTCCCGAAGTGCGGCCGCGTTCGGGGTCAATGGCCTGGTGTTGGATCGCAACAGCGCCGACCCTCTCGCCCGACGGGCGTTGCGCGTGTCGATGGGAACCGCTCTCACCATGCGCCACTGCCGTGTCGACGACATCCCGTCCATCCTGCCTCTGCTCCGGGATGAGGGATTCACCGTGTGTGGCCTCACCCCACACCACGCCGCCGACGACATCACCGCGGTGGCGAATGGGCTTTCACCAAGTGCCCGAGTTGCAATCGTTCTCGGATCGGAGCGCACCGGGCTCAGCGAGCAAACCTTGACATCGATTCAACATCGAGTCCGAATCCCGATGGCGTCCGGCATCGACTCTCTGAACGTCGCCGCAGCAGCCGCCGTGGCCTGTCATTGCCTGCTCGCCCGTACACTTTCGGCGTGACCGCGACCGCCGTCCTGCTTCTCTCGTGCCCCGACCAACGCGGGGTTGTCGCCGCCGTTGCGGATTTCATTGCCCAAAACGGTGGGAACATCGTCCACGCCGAGCAACACACCGACGATGTGGAGAAGGTTTTCTTTCAGCGGGTCGAGTTCGAACTCGACGGCTTCGGTCTCGATCGTCACGAGATCCTGAAGGCTTTCCACGCCGTGGCGTCGCGCTATTCGATGTCGGTCGACCTCAAGTTCACCGACACACTCCCCCGGGTCGGCATATTGGCCTCGAAGCAATCGCATTGTTTGTTCGATCTTCTCAGTCGTTGGCGCTCGGGCGAGCTTCCCGCCGAGGTCGCAGTCGTCGTCGACAACCATCCCGATCATGCCGATCTCGTGCAACACATGGGAGTTCCCTACGTCCACCTTCCGGTCACTCCCGACACGCGCACCCAACAAGAACGCGCGGTCCTCGACACCTTGCGCGAACATTCGGTCGACCTCGTCGTGCTCGCTCGATACATGCAGATTCTTTCGCCACTCGTGGTCGAGGCATATCGGTCTCGCATCATCAACATCCATCACTCGTTCCTCCCCGCCTTCATCGGCGCCAACCCGTACCGACAGGCACACGACCGAGGTGTGAAGATCATCGGCGCCACCGCCCATTACGTCACCGAAGAATTGGACGAGGGACCGATCCTCGATCAAGAGGTGACCCGCGTGTCCCACCGGGATTCGGTGGCCGATCTCACGCGCAAGGGTCGAGACCTGGAGACCATCGTTCTCGCGCGGGCGGTTCGCGCCCATCTCGAGCATCGAGTTCTCGTCTACGGGCGCAAGACGGTCGTCTTCGGTTAGTCGACCCGCATCGCCAACCACACACGTTGGCTAACGGGTGACCGTCACGGCTTACGAGTGCTGATGGGTAGGCCGGTGTCGTTGCGCAGATGCTCGGCCGCCGGGACGAAATAGGCCATCAACTCGGCCCGAACATCCGGGTCCGAAGTCACCACCTCCACGGCCCGTGCCATGTGCACCAACCATCGATCCCGCTCCAACGGCCCCACATGGAAGGGCATGTGCCTCATGCGCAACTTCGGATGACCTCGCTCCTCCATGTACGTCTGAGGTCCTCCCCAATACTGAATGAGGAAAAGCGTCAGGCGATGTTTCGCCCCATCGAGATCGGACTGATCGGGATACAAGGGCCACAAGACTTCATCGCCGACCACACCGACGTAGAACTCATCGACCAAGCGCACGAAGAACTCGGACCCGCCGACTCGGTCGAAAAGCATCGCCTCTTCGGTCACGAGAACTCAGGGTCCGTCCAATCGGGGAACACGTCCGGCAACCCGTCGCTCACCTTCACCGGGAAGACAGCCGGGCGTTTTTCGAGAAAGCTCACGACTCCCTCGCGCGCATCGGCACTGGCGCCACGGGAGTTGATCGCTCGGGAATCCACGCGATGGGCCT
>RHCK01000332.1 GCA_010030605.1 Acidimicrobiia bacterium | reverse complement strand
TCTCGGAGCGATTCCCAACAACCAGCTCTTCTTGGTCGCGATCGTTGTCATCGTGGGTGTCGGTCTCTGGGCGTTGTTCAAGTACACGCGATTCGGCTTGGCCACCCGAGCGGCGGCAGAAAACGAAAAGGGAGCAATCGTTCTCGGATTTTCTCCGGATTTCCTGGCTGGCGCGAACTGGGTGATTTCCACGTTGATCGCCGGTTTGCTCGGTGTTTTGGCGTCGCCGATCACCAACCTCGACACGCTGACGATGCCGTTGCTGATCGTTCCTGCACTCGGAGCGGCACTACTCGCGAGCTTCTCGTCGTTCGGTGTCACGGTGGCAGCCGGAATCGGTATCGCGATGTTGCAGGGGTGGGTGACGTACCAGGGGGCCCAAACGTGGTTCCCGCGAGGCATCCTGCCCCCCACGGGGCTGGTTCAAGCTCTGCCGTTCTTCGTCATCGTCATTGCCATGTTTGCCCGAGGCAACTCGTTGCCGGTTCGTGGAGCCGTGTCGCTCGGTCGCATGCCGTTCGCGACCCAGCCTCGAAAGATCATCCCATTGACCGCGATCAGTTCGGTCGCCGTGCTCGTGATCTTGTTCGGACTCAATTACGACTGGCGTCAGTCGGCGATCAACACTTTGGTGGCGACGGTCATTTCTCTGTCCCTCGTCGTATTGGTTGGTTTCGTCGGTCAGATCTCGCTGGCGCAAATGTCCATCGCCGGAACGGCCGGGTTCTTCTTGTCGAAGTATTTCTCCGATCTGCCGTTCCCCGTCGGGCCAATCATTGGTGCGGTGGTGGCCGCCGGATTCGGAGCATTGATCGCCATTCCCGCGCTGCGTGTACGAGGAGTGAACTTGGCGGTCATCACTTTGGCCGCCGCGGTAGCGATCGAACAGTTGGTGTTCAAGAACAAGACGTTCGCTGGCGAAACCGGTGCCTTGTCCGTTCCGCCACCCAAGATTGGCGGGAAGGACTTCGGGCCGAACAACACCAACCTGCGGGTGTTCGGAATCAAAGCTGGTGACGACATTCCGCCCAACGTGTGGTTCGGTGTTTTGTGTCTGATTTTCGCCGTCGTGATGTGCCTGATGGTGGTGAACGTCCGCCGATCGGCCACGGGCCGTCAGTTCCTCGCCGTCAGATCCAATGAGCGTGCGGCCGCCGCCACCGGAATCAACGTGGCGCGCACAAAAGTGTTGGCCTTCGGCTTGGCGGCATTCATCGCCGGCTTGGGCGGAGCGCTCTCGGGCTATCGATTCGGTTCGGTCACCCCGCAATACTTCGGAGCGTTCGCCTCGCTGACCTTCTTGGCCTTCGCCTACTTGGGAGGCATCGCATCGGTGACCGGTGCGGTGGTGGCGGGCATCATCGCTCCGAACGGACTCAACTTCAACTTCTTGGAAAACATCCTGCACATCGATCCGTCCTATGCCACGCTCATCGGCGGCATCGGTCTGATCATCACTGCGGTACGTAACCCGGAGGGCATCGCGGGCACGCCACGTCTGGTGGCCGAGCAGAAAGCGCAACGAAAAGCGCGCAAGGAAGCGTTACGTAAACAAGAGCAAGAATCACGAACCATGGGGGTAGGACAGTGAGTCTTCTGACGACGAGTGGAATGTCGGTGACGTTCGGCGGCTTGCGGGCCGTGAACAACGTCGACATCTCGGTGGAGCAAGGAAAGCTGGTCGGGCTGATCGGTCCGAACGGTGCCGGAAAGACCACATTCATCGACGGCATCACCGGATTCGTGCCGACCACCGGTCGCATCGAATTCAAGGGTCAGGAAATCAACGACATGCCGGTGCACTCTCGTGCTCGGCTGGGTCTCGGTCGAACCTGGCAGTCGCTGGAGCTGTTCGATGATCTGACGATCGAGGAGAACGTTCAAGTGGCCGCCGAACGGCAAACCGCGAAAAACTTCCTTCTCGACTTGGTTCGCCCCGGACGCAAGCGTGATCGCAGCGGAGTGGACTTCGCGTTCGACGTGCTCGGAATCGGGGATCTGGCCAAGAAG
>RHCK01000331.1 GCA_010030605.1 Acidimicrobiia bacterium | reverse complement strand
CTCGGGGAAGTCGGTGTGATCGAGGTGCTCGGGCCAACCACACGTGTGAATGTGGTCGGTCGTGATGTTCACGATGTTGCCGCCATGTTCGATCAGGTGCGGAATGGCGGCACGACCGGTGAGATACACGCCGCGCAGGTTGACGTCGATCACCTCGTCGAAGTCGAGCACCGCGCGTTCGTATCCGTCCTTGGTGACTTGCGTGGCTCGCACGATGCCGGCGTTACTGACCACGGTGTCGATGCCACCCATGACGCGCGCGGACTCGTCGACGAAGTGTTTCACCTGATCGGCGTTCGACACGTCGGCCACTTCGGCGTGGGCGATTCCGGCCCGGCCGTTCATGAGAAGTACTCGCTCGTCCTTGTCGCACACCGACACGGTGGCGCCGGATTCGATGAGGGCGGTGGTGATGGCCGCACCGAGGCCGTTGGCGGCTCCGGTGACGATGGCTCGTCGTGTGTTCATCCGGGGTACGCATCCTCGTCGGGGTAGGGAAACCATTCGGGATCGGCTTCGGCGGTGGGGGAGATCATCACCATCTTGGAACGACGGAACTGTTCCAGGCCCTCGGCGCCCAACTCGCGACCCGAACCGGTGAGCTTGCGACCACCGAAGGGAACGGCATCGTTGTCGTTGAGCGGAGTGTTCACCCACACGATGCCACTTTCGATTTCGTGGACCGCGCGGAACGCTTCGTGAAGGTCGGAGGTGTAGATGTTGGCGCCGAGACCGACCCCAGAATCGTTGGCGAACTCGATGGCTTGATCGAGGCTGTCGATGCGACACACGGGGGCCACGGGTCCGAACGACTCGCCGTGCATGATGTCGAACGCGTGGTCGACCTCGAGGACGGTCGGTTCGTGGAACCAACCGCGAGCAAGATGAGCGGGGCGATGACCTCCGGTGACCACGCGCGCCCCTTGTTCGACGGCTCGGTGCAACACGCGTTCGAAGCGGTCACGTTCGCGAGATGATGCGAGCGGTCCCATGTCGACGTTGTCGAGTCCGGAGCCCACGCGCAACGAGCGAGCTTGCTCGGCGAACGACGCGACGAACTCGTCGTACACATCGGCGTGAACATAGAAGCGTTCGGCCGACGTGCAGACCTGACCGCAGTTGAGGAACGAAGCGAACGCCGCGCCACGAGCCACCACATCGATGGGAGCCGAGGGCATCACGATGAACGGGTCGTTGCCGGACGCTTCGATGAGCACTTGTTTGAAACGCTCGGCAGCGGTGCGGGCCACCGCCTGCGCCGCCGGCACGCTTCCGGTGAAAGCGACCCCGTGGGTGTGTTCGTGAGCGACGAGCGCCTGACCGACCTCGGCGCCACCGGTGACCACCTGCACCAACCCGGCGGGGAGGTGATCGAACGCGTTCATCACCATGAGAAGCGTGAGCGGTGTGAGGTCGGATGGCTTCACGATGATCGCATTGCCAGCCGCCAACGACGCGGCCGCCTGCCAACCGAAGAGCAGAACCGGGAAATTGAACGGCACGATGGAGACGATGACACCAAGGGGTTCCTTGAGGGTCATGTGCATCTGGCCCGCGATGGCCGAACCGGCGATACGACCTTGTTCGTGTCGTGCAAGTTCGGCGTAATAGCGGAACGACGACGCCGATGCGCCACCTTCCCAGTTGGACTCGCGGAACGGCTTGCCCATCTCACGGGTGAGGCACTCACCAACGATGGGGGCCATCTCGTTCAGACGATCGGCGACGCGATGGAGAGCCTCGGCTCGCTCGAGGGCGCTCATTCGCCACCACTCGCGTTGCGCCGCACGAGCGGCAGCCACCGCGTCGTCGACTTCGGTGGGAGTGGCCGAGGCGAACTGCCCGACGGTTTGTTCCGTGGCGGGGTCGATCACCGGAACGCGAATGCCGTTCGATTCCACGAACGATCCGGCGATGTACAACCGGCCCGATAACTCATTCATACGGTTTTGGACGAAGGTCGCCATGGCTTACAAACTAGATGCCGACGTCAAGGTCCTGAACCCTCGA
>RHCK01000034.1 GCA_010030605.1 Acidimicrobiia bacterium | reverse complement strand
GATGTCGGTTCCCTCACCGATGCGCGGAACGTTGGCACCGAGCCACACCTTGCTCATGTGCTCGACGCCGCAGGCCATTCCCGAATCGATGACGCCGGCGGCGATCATGTTGTGAATCATGTGGTTCGCTTGCTGACTGGATCCACACTGGCAGTCGATGGTGGTGGCGGCGACCTGCCACGGCAAACCTTCGTTCAGCCACGCGGTGCGCGAGACGTTGCTGGCTTGTTCGCCGGCTTGCGTGACGCAACCACCAACGACTTGACCAACGCTCATCGGATCGACGCCGGCGCGCTGCAACACGCCGGCCTGGATGCGCCCGAGAAGGGTGACGGCGTGCGTGTCGGCGAACGCTCCGTTGCGCTTTCCGATGGCCGATCGGCCGGCTTCGATGATGACGGGCTTGCCCATGGTTTTCTCCTGACGTGGTCGATCGAGTGGTTTCGAGGAAGAGTGATTACTTGGCGGGTCGGAGGCGCACCGGCAACGTCTTGATGCCGTGAATGAAACTGGATCGCAACTTGCGGACTTCGCCGGTGAGTTCGATCGAATCGACGCGCTTGGCCATCTCCTCGAACAAGATGCGCATTTCGAGGCGAGCCAAGTTGGCGCCGAGGCAGAAGTGCGGTCCGCCGCCACCGAAGGTCACGTGGGGGTTCGGGTTGCGGGTGATGTCGAACGTGTCGGGGTTGCTGAACACGGCCTCGTCACGATTGGCGGACGGATACAACATGCTCACCGTTTCGCCCTCTTTGATGGTGATGCCGTGCAGTTCGACGTCGCAGACCGCCGTACGCGCGAAGTTGTTCACCGGGGTTCCCCAACGCAGGATCTCCTCGACCGCCGACGTGACGAGAGACGTGTCGGCTTTCAATTTCGCCCACTGGTCGGGATGTTCGATCATGGCCAAGGTGCCGTGGCTGATGCCGTTTCGCGTGGTTTCGTTGCCGGCCACGGCCAGCAACAACATGAACAGGTCGAATTCGTGCTCGGACAACACGTCACCGTCGTGTTCGGAAATGAGCGTGGTGATGATGTCGTCCTTCGGCTCGGCCTTTCGCTGCAGAGCCAACTCGTTGGAATAGGCGTAGAGCTCCATGGACGCGATCATCGGTGCGTTCGGGTCCTGATTGAAATCCGGATCGGTGGAGCCGATCATGGTGTTGGACCAATCGAAGACCTTGCGGCGGTCCTCGACGGGAATTCCCACCAATTCGGCGATGGCGATGAGCGGAAGTTCGGCCGACACCTTGTCGACGAAGTCGATCTCGCCCGTTTCCAACGCTTCGTCGATGAGCGACACGGCGACATCGCGGAAGTGCGACTCGAGCATGCGCATGGCCTTGGGAGTGAATCCGCGGTTCACGAGGCTCTTCAGTCGAGTGTGGTCGGCGGGTCGAGGTCGATCATCAAACGGGCGGCCTCGAGGTCGGGCCGATCCTGGTTCATGAGCGAACCCTTCTTCGCCGACGAGTAGACCTGGAACTTGCGACTGACTTCCACGATGTCGGCGTGGCGGGTGATGGCCCAGAACCATTCGGGATAGCCGGCTTCGATGCCACGGTGACGAGCGATCGGGGCTTCACGGCGAAGTTGGGCGAACACCTCGTGTGGCGGTCCGTTGCGATACGCGTCGTTCGAGATGACGTCGAGATTCTCGAAGCTCAACGCACCGTTCGTGTCTTGACTCACCGGTCGACCCCCAGAATCAGCCCGCTCGTGGGCACACCGGTCCCCGCGGTGACGAGGACGTTCTCGACACTATCCACTTGATTCACGCTCGTCCCACGGATCTGGCGCACCGCCTCGGCGATGCCGTTCATGCCATGGATGTAGGCCTCACCCAATTGTCCGCCGTGCGTGTTGATGGGGAGACGGCCGCCAATCTCGAGGGCGCCATCGGCGATGAAATCCTTGGCCTCTCCTCGACCGCAGAAGCCGAATTCTTCCAACTGCATCAACACGTAGGGGGTGAAGTGGTCGTACAAGATGGCGGTTTGGATGTCGGCGGGCGTCAGACCCGACGACGTCCAGAGTTCGTCGGCGACCACCTTCATCTCGGGGAGGTGAGCGATGTCGTCACGGAAGAACGACGTCATGGTCCATTGCTCGTCGCCGGCCCCTTGTGCTCCGGCCACGATGAGGGCGGGTTTGTTGGGAAGATCGCGCGCCCGTTCGGCGCTGACCACGACGAGTGCTTGTCCACCGTCGCTTTCTTGACAGCAATCGAGAAGGTGCAGGGGATCGACGATCCACCGACTGGCTTGGTGGTCTTCGAGAGTGATGGGCTCGTTGTGGAACCACGCGGCCGGATTGTTGGCGGCGTGTTTGCGCCCGGCCACGGCCACCCGACCGAAGTCCTCGGACGTTGCGCCGTAGAGGTGCATGTAACGACGCGCCACCATGGCGACCCACGAAGCGGGAGTCAGTTGCCCGAATGGAGTGGTCCAGGAGAACTGCGCGCGCTCGGCGGTGGCGGCCAGCGGCAGATCCTGAACGCCGGCACCGAATCGTCGACCACTGCGCTCGTTGAACGCGCGGTAACACACCACCGCGTCGGCCACACCGGTGGCCACCGCCATCGCGGCCATGACGATGGTTCCGCAGGCGGCGCCACCGCCGTAGTGAACGCGACTGAAGTGGCGCAGCGATCCGATTCCGACGTGGCGAGCGATCTCGACGTCGGGGTTGTTGTCGGTGCTGTAGGTGACCATGCCATCGATATCGGACGGCTTCAAACCGGCGTCGGCGATGGCCGCGGCCACGGCTTCACTCGCCAGACTCATCTCGCTGCGACCCGAGTCCTTGGAGAACTCGGTGGCTCCGATGCCGGTGATGGCGGCCTTTCCGCCGAGTCGATTGCCGGGACGATTGATGCTCATGGCAGCACGACCTCCACGGTGGCGTTCATGTGATCGCCGAGCGAATTCGTGCCCTTCACCGCGATGGTGACCGTGCGAGTGGCGTCGTCGGTGGCCGTGACGGATCCGGAGATCGTCATGGTGTCACCGGGATAGTTCGGCGCACCGAGGCGAACCTTGACCGACGAGATGAAGCTGTTCGGTCCGGCCCAGTCGGTGACGTAACGGCCGGCGAATGCGTTCGACGTGAGGATGTTCATGATGATGTCCTTCGAACCGCGCTCGGCGGCAATCGACGGATCGTGGTGAACCACTTGATAGTCGCGGGTGGCGATGGCCGTGCTGACGATCAGCGTGCGCGTCAGGGGCAATTCGAAAGGAGCGATCTCGTCGCCCACCGTGACGCTGGCAAAGGTGCGAGTGTCGGGAAGTGTCGAAGTCATGAGTGGTTCGTTTCTCAGGTGCGGGCGATGAGGTTGCCGAGTCGGGACAAATGGGAACTGGCCGAACCGAGCACGCTCGCCAACTGGATGCCCCAGAGGAAATAGCGGTGGACCGGATAGTCGATGTCGGCGCCGATGCCGCCGTGCAGATGCTGGGCGGCGGTGACCACTTGTTGGGCGCCTTCGCTGGCCCAATACGCGGCCACGGCCACGTCGCGACGGGCATCGAAGCCCTCGCTTAATCTCCACGCGGCGTTGAGTGCGGTCACCCGCATGGCCTCGGTGGTGATATAGCCATCGGCGGCGCGTTGCGTGGTGGCCTGGAACGCCGACAACGGCTTGCCGAACTGCGTGCGGCCGGAAAGATGCGTGGCGGTGAGGGCCAATGAACCTTCGGCGACACCAACTTGAATCGCGGCCAGAGCGGCGAGTGAATGCTCGTAGAGCGAACGCAACGCCTCGCGACCGTCGATGCCAGCCCCGTGACCAAGAATCGATTCGACGGGAATGGTGATGTCGAAGTCGAGATGTGCTTGGGGTTCGCGATTGGTGGTGGACACTTGCGACCACGTGATGCCGGGGGTGGCCGTGAGGTCGATGAGTGCCACCTGAACCGAACCGTCGAGCAGAATCGGCACCAGAGCCAACGATGCGTGCTGGGCGAAGGGGACCGCGGGCTTGAAGCCATTGATGCGAACCTGGCCGCCCGACGTGGTGCCGACCACCGTTGGACGCATCACATCGTTGGCGCCTTGCTCGGCGAGCGCGATGGCCACGACCGTGGCACCAGTGGCGATGCCGGGCAGAAGCGCCGACTGTTGACTCGAACTTCCGAAATCGGCCAGCGCCAACGCGGCCACGCCACTCGTCCACAGCGGCACCGGAGCCACGTGTCGTCCCTGACCCATGAGCGCGAGCGACAACTCGACCGCTCCAAAACCACTCCCGCCGAATTCTTCGGGAACGCACAGCGCTTGAATTCCGCTGGACGCCAGTTGATCCCAGAGGTCCCGATCGAATCCGTCACCTTTCTCGACCGCCTTCACGCGCTCGACGGTGGCCTGACCGGAAAAGATCTGCAGCGCGAGATCCTTGATGACCTGCTGTTCCTCGGAGAGGTCGAAGTTCATGATGTCGCTCCAGTTGCGTCGATGATGGCGAAGGGAAGTTTCATGTCGGGGTCGGTGGCGCGGATCTCGATGCGCACCCGAGCTCCGACCGCCAATGCCGACTCGGGACAATCGGCGGTGTTCATGATCATGCGCACCTTGTCGTTACCCGGTTTGCCGGCATGAGAGGTGCTGGGGTCGATATCGACGAGCACGATCGGCAACGGATAATCGAAACTGGGGACCTGCGGGTAATGCGCGACGACGAAACTGTGGATCGTTCCCGACATCGGCATTTCCACCTTGTCGTACGAGCGTGAGTGACACGACGGGCAGAGGGGGCCGGTCGGAAAACGCACGCGACCACACTCGGCACAGGCCTGGGCGCACAAACGACCGTCGTTCAACTCGTCGAACCACCATTGGTTGTCGTGCGTGGTGGCCGGACGCGGACGCGGTGGCTTGGGTTTGGCCGCGGGTGCCTTGGCCTTGGGTTGGAAACGGAAGATACGGAAGAGCATCGATCCGACCAGTTCGTTGTCGGCGTCGTAGTAGTCCTGTCGCGTGCTGACGAAGTGTCCGGTTCCGAGACCGGTGGTCTTCTCGTCGCTGATGCTGTCGATGACCGTGCGCATGGTGAGTCGATCACCGGGGCGCAAGTAACGCTTGTACGTCTGCTCGCTGTTGGTGCCCACGACGCTGGTGAAACCGCGCGAGAAGAGCAGTTCATTCATCTTCTCGTACGGCCCGTCGCCGCCGCGTTGCGGTCCATCGATGCCGTGCATCACCCACGCCTGCAACATGGTGGGTGGGGCAACGATTCCGCCGTGAATGCTGCGCGCGGCCAATTCCGGGTCGGTGTAAATCGGGTTGCGATCACCGACCGCTTCGACCAGATGGCGAATCATGGGAAGGTTCACCTCGTCGGGAGCCGGCATTGGTTCACCGATCTCGAGCCCCACGAACGACTGCAGCTCGGCGTAAAAAGCGGCCTTGGCTTCGGGGGTGGAGTCGACGATGATCGTGGGAGCGTTGTTCGACATGATGTTCCCTCTCATCCGACCCGACTGAGGGATCGCCACGGTTGATCCTTGTCGGGCATTGGTTCGCGCGGTAGTCCGAGTCCGCGCTCGGCGATGATGTTGTGCTGAATCTCGTCCGTGCCACCGCCGATCCGAATGGCGAACTGGCTGAGCAAATGCTGTCCCCACTGGTTGTCCTCGGCGGCATCGTCGCCCCACAACATGGCGTCGGCGCCGAGGATGCCGATCGCGGTCTCGGCGCTGAGACGCCAATGGTTCGCGAAGGCCAACTTCAAGGTCAACATCTCCGGTCCGGGCATGCGTCGCTGACTCATGGCGGTTCGCATGCGAAAACCGAGGTACTTCAACGTCTCTTGGCGACTGACGGCTTGAGCCAAGCGCTGACGCACGTGCGGGTCCGATGCGCATCCTCGCCGTTGCGCCAGATCGACGAGGTCGGTCGCGCTCCATGATCCGCCCGAGCCGATGAAGTTGCGTTCGTTCGCCAAAGTGGTTTGGGCCACTTTCCAACCTTCATTGACGCCACCCACCACGTTGGCGTGAGGAATGCGGACGTCGGTGAGGAAGGTTTCGTTGAAGTGTTGAACGCCGGTGATCTGGGTGATCGGGCGAACGTCGATGCCCGGCGTCTTCATGTCGAGGATGAAGTACGTGATGCCCGCGTGCTTGGGCTGATCGACGTCGGTGCGGGCGAGAAGAATCGCGTAGTCGGCGTACTGGCCGAGGCTGGTCCAGACCTTCTGACCGTTGACGACCCAATCGTCACCATCGCGCACAGCGCGCGTGCCGAGAGAGGCGAGATCGCTGCCCGAGCCCGGTTCGCTGAAAAGCTGGCACCACACTTCCTCGCCCTTCAGGATCGGTGCGAGGTGCTTCGATTGTTGCTCGGGAGTGCCGTGCGCGATGAGCGTGGGGCCGACCATGCCGATGCTCACGGCAAAGGTTCCGACCGCCACGTCGAACTGGGCCATCTCCTCGTTGAAGATCGCGGCTTGGATGGCGCTGGCACCCTTGCCGCCGTACTGCGCGGGCCACGTGATGCCCGCCCAACCGTGATCGAACAGAACTCGTTGCCAGTCGCGGCAGGCCTGCACGTGTCCGGCGAGATCGCGCGTGTGGTCCACCACTTCGCCGCCATGGGCATCGCTCTTGCGCGAGGCATGGGCCTCGAGCCATGCGCGGGCTTCGGCGCGGTACGCGGCCTCGTCTGGTGTGTCGCCGATGTGCATGGAAGTGGTTCCCCGGGGGTGTTCGCCGGACCGTCCGACGTTTCTGACAGTCTGTCAGAAACTCCCGGGAACCGACCTAGCCGGGAAAGGCGGCGTCGCCCGTGTAGAAGCCCAGATCGTCGCGACTGTGGCGCATCCACACCGCCCCGTCGGTGTCGGTGACCTCGTCCCAATGAGCCCGCAGGTCTTCGGGACCGGCCGCGGGTCCTCCATTCCAGCCCGGGGTGGTGATCGAACCGATGAGCGCGGTGCGACCGGCGCCGGTGGGGAAGAAGTCGCCCGACGCGGGTGCGCTGTCGTGCAACAGCACCACGGCGGCCGCGGCGCACAAATGGGGCGGGAAGTTTCGCTCCATCCACGCGCGGGTGTCGGGATTGGGGTTGAGTGCGGCCGATCGGGTGTAGCCGATGGGCATGAGGGCGTTCACCTTGATGCCGTGATCGGCGCCCTCGATGGCGAGCGAACGCGTGAGACCGAGCAAACCGGATTTGGCCATGCTGTACGCGGCCATTCCATTGTTGCCGATGGCGGCACTCGACGCGGTGATGAGCACTCGCCCATACCGCTGGGCTTTCAGGATGGGCCAGGCGGCGCGACACATCAGGTAGGTGCCCACCATATGGGTGTGAACGATGGTGGTCATGAGCTCCAACGAAGCGTCCTCGATCAAGCCACCGGGGCCGAAGCGACCCGCGTTGTTGAGCAACACATGAAGGCCGCCGAACGAGTCGATGGCGGTGCGCACGATGCCATCGGTTCCCTCCGGGGTGGCGACGGTGTTGGAGTCGGCGACGGCGATTCCGCCCTTCGCCACGATGTCGTCGGCGGTGATGCGCGCGTGTTCGGCGTTGACGTCGTTCACCACTACGCGTGCGCCTCGGCTGGCCAGCATGAGAGCGTGCTCGCGACCAAGCCCTCGACCGGCGCCGGTGACGATGGCGACCTTGTCGTCGAAGCGAAGTTCGTCAGATGTTTTCGGTTCGAAGTTCGCCACGTTCACATCATCACCGTACAGTCTTCGTCGGGGAGGGACCGTGACGACGCGATCGAACGAGCGACGAGTGGTGATGATCACCGGTGCGAGCCGCGGCATCGGTCGAGCGACGGCGTTGGCATTGGCCGCGCGCGGTCACGATCTGATTCTCACCGCGCGTTCGTCGACGGGTGGTGCGCGGTTCGATGGCACGACGGTCGACGACCCGTTGGCCGGAGTTCCGTTGTCGGGAAGCGTGGACGAAGTCGCCGAACAGTGTCGCACCGAACATCGACGCGTCGGTGCATCCGCTCGCGTGTCGTGCCTGGCGATGGATCTGACCGATCCGACATCGGTCGAAGCCGCCGCACTTTCCGCGTTGAACGAGTTCGGTGTCGTCGACGTGTTGGTGTCGAACGCCATCTATCAGGGTCCGGGAGTCAACGATCGATTCGTGGATCTTCCCTTGGATCTGCTGCGCACCGTGATCGAAGGTGATGCGGTGGCGCCCTTGATTCTGTTGAAAGCATTCCTGCCCGGAATGCTCGAGAGTGGTCGCGGCGTGTTCGTTCATCTCACGTCGGGCGCCGCGACGCTCACTCCGCGAGCTCCTTCGGGTGAAGGTGGTTGGGGAGTGGCCTACGCGATGGCCAAAGGGGCGGCGCATCGAATCGCCGGTGTTCTGCACGCCGAACACTCGCGCGACGGGCTGCGGGCATACAGCCTGAATCCCGGACACGTCACCACCGAGGTCATGCGGTTGCGCGCCGAACGCGAGGGACGAACGGTGACCGGAGGCGCACCCGACGACGTGGCGCGGGTGATCGATTGGTTGATTCGCGGCGGACCGGAGGCTGTGGCGCTTTCGGGCAACGAAGTGGTGTCGCGCGACGTCATTGCGCGTCTGGACGCCGACATTCGGCGAGGAAATCCGACACCGGCGGAGTGACGATGGTTTCACCGGGTTCACCCAGGACCCGATTCACCTCCGAGTGGCTGTAGTCCCCGGCGATGATGAGCCGGGCATCACCGCCGGCTGCTTCGATGAGTTCGACGAATTCGCTCGCGACTTCCTGTCGTCGAGCCGAACCTCGGGTGACGACGAGATAACGCGTCGACGGAGCGCCATGGCGTTCGATGCCAACGGACGGTGACGCGTCGGCCAGAACGCTGGGATCGGTACCGAATGCGTTCTCGATCGCTTCTGGATATGCGGTGTTGCGATCATCGAGTCGGTAACCCTCGGTGTCGTTGGCGACCACGCAGTCGATGGTGTCGGGGGCGAGGTCGCGCGAAGCCAAATACATCGGGTCGGCGGACACGATCGCCACGGTGTGCCCACCGGCAGAATGTCCGAGAAGTGAAATGTGTTCGGCATCGAGCCGTAACGAGGATGCGTTGCCCACGATGTGGGCGATGGCGTCAGCGACGTCGTTCGGATAGTCCGGCCAAGTCCCTTGACCGAATTTGTTCGCCAGTCGATAGTTCGTGCTGACCAATGCGTAACCGAGAGAAGCGGCGTACTTGGCGCGGTCGATCGACTCCGGGTTCGCTTTGTCACCACCCAACCAGGCACCGCCATGAACCCACACGAGTACGGGGAACGGCCCGCACCCCGCGGGAAGGTGAAGATCGAAACTGGTGAAACGTTCGTTGATGTCGGGGTACGAGGCGTACACGTGGTTGGTGATCGTTGGATCGGGATGATCGCACGCCGTCGACGTGGTCGAACTCGTCGTGCTCGAACTCGTCGTGCTCGCGATCGAAGTTGTCGATGGCGGAGGAGCGGGGACGGACGTCGGGGTCGGGATGGTTTGGACCACGACCTCGCTGTTCGAGGAGCACGATGTCAGGAGAAGCGACGCAACGAGAGCGTGTAGGCCGATCTTCGTCATCGCCGTAGGTCGGCGACGGCGTCGCGCAACAACGAATCGTTGATGTCATCCGGTGGGGGTGCGATAAGAATTCCATCGGCGATTCCACCGAACCACTCGCGGGCCACGCGGGGCAGCTCGGCGTACGTGGCCTGTGGGACCAACGTGTCGAGGACCTCGTCGGTGACGAGGGAGGACAGATCGTTCCAGCGATTCTC
>RHCK01000330.1 GCA_010030605.1 Acidimicrobiia bacterium | reverse complement strand
TGGAGCCACCGCGGGGCTGAGCAGAAGTCGGCTGATGGGAACGAGTTGGGTTCCGGCCACGAAGAACAGATCCACGACCTCCACCGGAACCGTGGTGCTGGTCGAGGTGGTGCTCGCCGCCATGGGCGAGGTGGTGGTGGGCGCGACCGTGGTGGTGGGAGCGGCGGTTGTGGTGGCGCCGAGTTCGTAGGGAATGTCGTCGGGATCGATGGCACTGACTTCGCCCGAGTCCGGGATGGCACACGAAGAAACCAAGGCCGTCACGATGGCGACGACAACGATCGAGACGGTCCTACGTTTCATGCGATCTCCTCGGGGAACATGACGACGAAGCGTGCTCCACCGTTCGCTGAATCCTCCACCCACGTGCGGCCGCCGTGAGCGCGAACGTGCTCGGACACCAAGGCCAAGCCCAGTCCCGTCCCACCGGCTCGACTACGTCCGGCCGAGCCGCGGGCGAAACGTTCGAAAATACGGGTTCGCTCACTTTGCGCCACGCCGGGTCCGGAGTCCTCGACGGCGACGATCGTGCCGGTCCGCGTGCCCGACTCGTCGACGACGGGTTCGATGCTCACGCGCGTGGCGCCGCCGCCGTGAAGACGGGCGTTGTCGATGAGGTTGGCCATGATGCGTTCGAATCGGCGTTTGTCGATGGACGCGACGCCGTCGAAATTCGGAACAGTCTCGATGCGAAGGTTCTCGGCGCCATACCGCTGCGCGATGCGTCGGATCAACGGTTCCAATGCCGTGTCCTCTCGATGCAGATCGGTGATCCCGACGTCCAGTCGGGAGAGTTCGAGAAGGTCGATCACCATTTGGTCGAAGCGCCGTACTTGACTGATCACGACGTCGAGTGCCTGTTGGGTGCGTTCGTTGAGGTCCGCTCGTCGGGCATCGAGAACTTCGACCGCGGCCGCCAGAGCGGTGATCGGAGAACGCAATTCGTGGCTGACGTCGCTGGCGAATCGGGCTTCGCGTTCGATGCGGGTCTGAACGGCATCGGCCATGTCGTTGAAGCTGGTGACGAGGCGGGCCAGATCGGGATCGACCTCGGTTTCCAGTCGGGTGTCGAGACCGCCCTCGGCGATGTCGCCGGCAGCTTCGCTGACACGTTCGAGCGGCCTCATGATGCGGCGTCCGACGGCCACTCCAACGAGTCCGGCCAACACGCCCACCACGACGACACCGACAATCAGAGCAGAACCGATCGCGGTCAGGGTTCGTTGCTCGTCGTCCAACGGGAAGGCTTCGAAGTACTGGACGTCGATGTCGGCGATGTTCACACCCACGCCGATGTAGGGCTTGCCGTCGATGTCGAACCGCTGTCGGGCGGTGACTCCGGCCAACGCCGATTCGATCAACGTCGATGGAAACGCCGCCTGGGTGTAACGAATTTCCTGGCTGAAGTAGAGGTTTTCGGGTCCGAGGTGAAGCACGGCGAAACCGCCCTGCTCGGTCCGGACATTGCTGATCAGTTCGAACGCCTCGCTACGGCGATTGCGGATCTGAGAACGGATCAACTGGGCGTTGTTGAACGCCTGTCGGTCGACCACCTCGTCACGACGTTGCAGGATGTACGACCGGGCGGTGAGATAACTGGCCGTGGAGAGCGCGATGGATGCCAACAGTCCGGTGGCGACGAACAGCAGGGTCACGCGTTGGCGCAGGCTGATGGATCGAAGGCGATCGCGCAGTGACACGGTGTCATCCTGCCCGATGGGGATGGGGCTCGCACGAAGAGCGCTTCAAGGTGGGCCAGTGCGGACATGAATCGCCCGGCTCGGGACAAGCCAGCGAGCCGGGCGAGAACGAGGTCTTGACCACGCCGGGCGGTGAAGGCCAGGGGGAGGACGGCCCCCACCGCACCAGCGTGAACGAGGGTCAGTTTCCCGAGGCTCTGTGAAAGGACGGTGTGCCTTGTGTGCGTTTTGTGTAACAAATCCCCGGCCCGGCCGGTCATGAGCGAGAATCGGCGGGTGAACTCCTTGTTGTTCATCGAGGACGATGACCA
>RHCK01000329.1 GCA_010030605.1 Acidimicrobiia bacterium | reverse complement strand
ACGTCCCACCTCGAACTGCTGCTTCACCACGGCGGTGATGCCGGCGGCATTGGCTTCCTTGATGACCGAGCGCATCTTGGTGCCGAAGATTCCCTTGGATCGACCCTTGGCCAGCAGGGCATCGAGGTCGGGCATGGGCTTCATCACCTGCACGCCATCCTTTTCATCGGCCAGACCCTTGTCGACTTTCAGGATGGGGACGATGCGCTTGGTGTTCCACAAGTAGATCGCACTGCCGACGCCTTCGATGTCGCGGTCCATGGTGCCCTCGAACAAGATGGCGGCCAGCACGCGATCGCCGTTGAAGGCCGGGCTCGTGATCATGCGGGTGCGCATTTGGTGAATGAGGTCGAACATCTGCTCGTCGCCGGAGTAGCTGGACTCCTCGATGCCGTAGAGGCGCAGAGCCTTGGGGGTACTTCCTCCGCTCTGATCGAGGGCGGCAATGAAACCCTCGTCGTTGCGCATGCGGTCGAGCTGGTCCTTGTTCATGGGGTGTTCGCATTCGGGTCGGGGCGGGGGCCGGGACGAGACGGTGAAACCTTAGTTCTCCGACGCCGTCGGACCCCGCACCTCGTCCGTCACGCGGCGTCGAGCGTGGCCACGACATGGGCCACTTCGTCCAACAAACGATCCACCCGCACGGCCCGTGACCCCGGAACGACTCGGGCCGCCACCACCTCGGTGCGACTGGCCGTGCCCGCACCACTACGGAAGAACCGGCGCACCACCGAGCCCACCACGACGATCTCGGTGCCGGCGTCCCACGAGGTGAAGTCGTCCTTGCCGAAGGGTTCGTGAACGATGATCGGCACGCTGCGAGCCGTCCCGGTTGCGTCACGGGTGGTGAGTTCCAGTTGCACGATGTCGGAGCCGTTGGGCAAGGAGCGCCGCACGGGCACGCTGCTGAGTGCACCTTTCAGGAGTACGAGATTGTTGGCGTCGAGCTTCTTCATGTCGTCCTTTCGTGACGACACGGGTGTACCGAAAGGCACCGTCGACGGAGAAAGTCAGAGCGATTTGATGCGATCGGCGACGTCGGCGAAATCCGGGTCGTGCAACGCTACGCGCTTGAAGAACTCACGAGCCTTTTGCACGTTGCCGGCCTTGTCGTACAGATCGGCGATGACGTACCACTGACTGAGGTGATGCTCGCGCACCCGTCGCGGAATCTCCATGGCCTTGGTCATCAACTGCAAGGCGCCCTTCAGGTCGCCACGGTCGGCCAACGAACCGGCCACCACCATGCGACCCTCGGCCATCACGTCGTGCGCGGGGGACGCGTCTTTCAGAATGGCCCAAATCTCGTCAACCGAGTCCCAACGCTTCAACGCGCGGTAGCAGTCGGCCAACACCGGAAGATCCTCGACGCGCTCACGCAACGAACGAGCCAATTCCAACGCGGCGGCGGCATCGCGATACTGACCTAGGCGATAACTGGCCAGCCCCACCACTTCGTGCACCGCGGCCACCATCGACAGTTCTTTCATCAGCGACTTCGCGACACGCTTGGCTTCCGAGTAACGCTCGCGCTCGAGAGCGTTCTGCGCATCCTTCAGGCGTTCACCCAACCGCGCCGCGCGCTTGGGATCGAGCACTTTGGCGACGTCGGCCTTCACCTCGGGATCGAGTTCGCCATCCTCGCGGGCTTGCCGAGCAGCGCGCTTGGCCGCCGCTTCGGCGGTGTTGCGCAAGTCGACCGCGTCCACCGGACCTTCGTCGATCCATTGTTCGGGCACGCGCTCTTCGCGCGTTTGCTCGAGGTCCTTGCGAGCGGCACCGCCACCTTTGGCACGCACCGCCATGCGACGACGTTCCGCTTCGTTGCGGGGCTCGCGCGGCCCACGAACGACGTCACGACCGCGACGGTCGTCGTCACCGCGACGGAATCCGCGCGACTCACCGTCACCACGAGGTCGGCGCGACTCACCATCACCGCGTGGTCGGCGCGACTCACCATCACCGCGTGGTCGGCGCGACTCACCATCACCGCGTGGTCGGCGCGACTCACCATCACCGCGTGGTC
>RHCK01000328.1 GCA_010030605.1 Acidimicrobiia bacterium | reverse complement strand
TCGATCGCCATCGGCACCAACGGCAACCCCATCATCAGCTACTACGACGCCACGAACTTCGATTTGAAAGTGGCCGCCTGCTCCAACCCCACCTGCACCAGCAGCACCAACACCACCCTCGACAGCAACGGCAGTGTCGGCGCCTACTCGTCGATCGCCATCGGCACCAACGGTGTTCCCATCATCAGCTACTACGACTCCTCCCACGGCGATCTGAAGGTCGCCTCCGCCTGGTGGTTGGCTACTGGCCGCTGACCCCGCCGAATTTCCGAATCGTCTGCGAGACTAAGAATCGTGCGCGAGATCCTGGACGACATCGACCGTTGGAGGTCGGCCGGCAAGAAGGTGGCGGTTGCGCGCGTCATCAACATCGAAGGCTCCGGGCCGCGTGATCCCGGTGCGGCCATGGCCGTCAACGAGGACGGCGAGGTTGCGGGCTCGGTGAGTGGCGGTTGCGTCGAAGGTGCCGTGGTCAGCGAGGCACTCGGAATCATCCACGATGGTGGCCCCGGCAAGATGGTGTCGTTCGGGTACTCCGACGACGAAGCCTTCGCCGTGGGGCTCACCTGTGGTGGCATCATCCGGCTCTACATCGAACGACTCGACTGGTAGTTCCGTGTCGCTGTACGAGGAATTCCGCGCGCACGTTCGGGCGCAGACACCCGTGGCGCTGGCCACCATCGTCGAGGGCCCCGGTGTCGGCGCGAAGTTGATGGTGACCCGCACCAACGGCACCGAGGTGGTGACCGGATCACTCGGACACCCCGATCTCGATCGCGTCGTGGCGCGCGACACCGCTGGAGAACTGGAAGCCGGTCGCACCGGCGTGCGCCATTACGGGCCCGAAGGACAGGCGACACCCGAGGATTTGGTGGACACCCCCACGGTAGTGGTGTTCATCGAGAGTTTCTCGCCGCCGCCCCAGATGTGGATCTTCGGTGCCGTGGACTTCACCGCCGCCTTGGGTCGCGTGGCCAAGGTGCTCGGCTATCGCGTGACCGTGTGCGATGCCCGCGAGATCTTCGCCACCAAACGGCGCTTCCCCATGGCCGACGAAGTGATGGTCACCTGGCCCACACCCATGTTCGAATCACGCGGACACACGCTCGGACCTCGCGACGCCGTGTGCATCCTCACCCACGATCCGAAATTCGACGTGCCCGCCGTGCAAGGAGCGTTGGCCACCAACGTTGGCTACATCGGCGTCATGGGCAGCCGCAAGACCCACGCCAAACGACTTGAACGACTGGCCGAGGTGGGCGTGTCGTCGCCCGAACAATTGTCTCGTTTGATGTCACCTATCGGCCTCGACCTCGGCGGCCGCACGCCCGAGGAAACCGCCATCGCCATCTGTGCCGAAATCATCGCTCGCCGCACCGGCCACACGGCCACCAGCTTGAAGCTGACCAGCGGATCCATTCACTCGTAGAGATCAGCAACGGTCGCCAGGTATCGACTTCAACAGCCGCCACTATCTAAACGGCTTCGTTGCGGAGATGGATCTCGAGAAGATCCTCTCGGGCACGAGCGACGCGTGAGCGAATGGTTCCAAGCGGACAACCGACGATCTGGGCCGCATCCTCATAGGACAGACCAACGAGTTGGGTCAGAACGAATGCCTCGCGACGCTCGACATTAACGCCCAGGAGCAAATCCTCCACGATGCCGCGTTCCGCGGGAAACGAAACCGGCGTGTCCGCCACCGACTTCAACCGCTCAACGAGTCGCCTCTTCCGTCTCACATTCCTGATGTGGTCGGCGCACACTCTCCGGGCAATGGCGAGCACCCAGGTCTCCACGCTCGATTCGCCACGAAATGTGCGAAGAGCCCCCATCATCCGAAGGAAAGTCTCCTGTGTGAGGTCCGCGGGGTCACCCGGTGCGCCCAAGGCCGAGCACAGACTCCACACCCGTGGCTGAAGAGTTCGGATGAGCTCGGCGAGGAGCGCGTCGTCTCCCTCCTTCCCCGCCAAGAGACACTGCAAAAGTCTCTCTTCCTTCCGCATACGGCAAGTTTGGCACGACGGTTCGGATTTCGGGAACTTTTC
>RHCK01000327.1 GCA_010030605.1 Acidimicrobiia bacterium | reverse complement strand
CCGTCCCCTCCCGAGCCGTTGCCCGCCTCGCCCTCGGCAGTGGATTCGTACGGCGACTCCGACTTGGCGGGCCGGGTGACCGCCTTGCTGCCCGGAATCGTGACCGCCGGCTTGTTCGGGCTGGTGACCGGGAACATGACGTTCGCCGTGGTGTCGGTGGCCGCCGCGTTGATGACGTTCGCGGTGTGGAAGATCGACGCTTCCCGTCGACGTCGCCGCCGTGAACGCGAGCGTGGTCGTCGCGACAGCGAACACGCAAAGTTGGTGGCGGCTCATGCGGATGAGTGGCGACGACACCACGCCGCCCTCGCTCGACGTCGCTGTTACGAACATCCGGATCTGCACGAGTTACCAACGCTGGTGGCCGCCGGCGACGAACGACTGTGGCATTGGCGGCCGGGCCGGCACGACGACGTGTGGCACGTGGCGCTGGGCCGAGGGAGCGAATCCGTGAAGGTGGCGGGCACCGACGCTCACGTGATCGTCGATGAAGTGCCGCGGGTGATCCATCTCGCGGCGGGTGTGGTGGTGGGCGTGCACGGAACGAAGGCGGTCGATGCGGTGCGCGCCATGATCATGCGGCTCGCCGTGCGTTCGGGACCAGCGGATTGGCGTTTGCGATCGTGGCCGCGACCGATCGGTCGCACCATCGGTATCGCGGGCTTGGCGCACTCGCAAGATTCCATCGCCCGCACGCCGCACTCGGTGGTGATCGTGGACGAGCCGGCACGTTGGGTCGAATATTCGAAGAGTCGAGGCGATGAATGCGTGATCGTGATGTCGCGTGATCGTCACGAACTGCCGGCCGAGTGCGACATGGTGATCGATTCCGATGGCATCGACGTCCTCGATGCGAGCACCGCCGATGCCGTGGTGCGCACTTTGAATCGATGGAGCGATCCAGAAGTCCCGGAATCGGCCGCGCTGGTGGTGCCGACATCGCCCATTGATCGCTCGCCGTACGCCGCACTGTTGGGGCACGACGGCCTCGGTCGAGAAGTGTGGTTGGACATCGTTCGTGACGGCCCGCACGCGGTGGTGGTCGGCTGCACCGGTTCGGGGAAGAGTGAGTTCCTGTTGCGTTGGATCACCCGGATGTGTTCCGTGGTGGACAGCCGGATGCTGAACGTGTTGGTGGTGGATTACAAGGGCGGCTCGACCGGTGACGTTCTGGCGCGACTGCCACACACCGTGGGGGTGCTCACCGACCTCGACGATCACATGGTGCGTCGCGCGGTGGCCGCTCTGCGCCGCGAGTTCCGTGATCGCGAGGAGACGTTGCGTTCGGTGGGGGCGCGCGGAATCGATGACTGTGATCCCGGCGTGATTCCTCGGTTGGTCGTGGTGGTGGATGAAGTGGCGGCCCTGCGTTCCCGCTCACCGGAGTTTCTGAACGAACTGCTCGACATCGCTCATCGCGGTCGATCGCTCGGCATACATCTCGTCATGGCCACCCAACGACCACGGGCGTTGACGGCCGACGTCATCGCCAACAGCGACATACGTGTCGCTCTGCGGGTGTTGACCACGTCCGACAGCGTGGATGTGGTTGGATCACCGATCGCGGCCGCGTTTCCCCGACACCGTGCCGGCCGCGCCGCCATCGCATGTTCCGGATCGGAGCCGTCGATCGTCGACACCCAGTTGGCCGACACGTTCGACGTGGTTGGCGATGCCGTGCGGCGACTTTGGTGCGCGCCGTTGCCGGTGCCCCTCGCGCCACGTACGGACTCGGAGGTGGTGGCGATTCTCGATGACATCGACCGACGATGTCAGCCCGAACTTCGATTGCGCCGTGCGTGGTGGACATTGATCGGCGAACCTCGGGCTCGATCGGTGGCCCTGGCGACACTCATCGAACGGCTCGATGCCGTGGTGTTGAGTGCGTCGGATTGCGACGCCGAAGCGATCCATCGAATGGCATCGATCGTCGAGTCTCCGGGAGAGCGGGCCGTGGTGATCGACGGAATCGACGACATTCAGGCCCATCGACTGAACGACGCCGCGAGTCGTCTGGCGTGGTCACGCCTGGAGCGGTTTCTGTCGGACGGAAACGTCGAGGTGTTGATC
>RHCK01000326.1 GCA_010030605.1 Acidimicrobiia bacterium | reverse complement strand
GTGAATTGCGCGAAACCGTTCGATCATTCCGTTCTGTCGGAGGTCTCGTGGTTGTCGAAACGAACGGGCACCGAACTTCGCGAGATGGGACGCCTCGCGTATCCGATGCGTCGCCGTCGCGGGGAGAAAGGTTTCTCGCGCATCGACTGGGATGATGCTCTCGATGCGATTGCATCGGCCATCAAGGTGGCCGGCGGTGATCGCACCGCGATCTATCTCACCAGCCGTGGGTTGACCAACGAGGTGTACTACGCCGCTGGCAAGGCCGCCCGCGCCATGGGCGTGGCGAACATCGATTCGGCGGCGCGCACCTGCCATGCACCGTCGACCGTCGGATTGAAAGCGACCATCGGCGTGGCCGCCAGCACGTGCAGTTTGCAGGACGTACTGGAGACCGATCTCATCGTGTTGTGGGGTGCGAACGTCGCGAACAACCAACCCGTCTTCACGAAGTATCTCTACGAGGCGAAGAAGAACGGCGCCAAGGTGGTGGTCATCAATCCGTACCTCGAGCCGGGTCTCGAGCGTTACTGGGTGCCCTCCAAAGCCGAGTCGTTCCTGTTCGGCACGAAGCTGTGCGACCTGCACGTGGCCGTGCGCCCCGAAGGCGACGTGGCCCTGGCCAACGCCTTGCTGAAGTTGCTCATCGAAAGAGATGCGATCGATCGTGACTTCATCGATGCGCACACGAACGGTTGGGGCGAACTGCAGGAACATCTCGCGTCGCTCGACACCACCGAATTGCTCGCCGATGCGGGCATTGATGCGAACACGTTGGAGGCTCTCGCCGACATGTACTCCGGCGCGCGCGGAGCGGTGCTGGTTTGGAGCATGGGTATCACCCAACACCGTCACGGCGTGGAAGGCGTTCGCGCCATCGTGAACGTGGCCTTGGCCCGCGGAAACGTCGGACGTGACGGCGCCGGACTGATGCCCATTCGCGGTCACTCCGGCGTTCAAGGCGGAGCAGAAATGGGGGCGTACTCCACGGCCTTCCCCGGTGGCGTGACCGTGAGCGACAGCAGCGCTCGCGACCTGAGCCAACAATGGGGCTTCGAGGTTCCGTCGACCGCGGGTCTGACGGCACCGGAGATGGTGCTGGCCGCCGAACGGGACGAATTGGATGTTCTCTTTCTGGATGGGTCCAATTTCCTCGACGTGATGCCGGACCCCGATCGGGTCGCGCACGCGTTGTCGCGCGTTCCCCTGCGAGTGCATCAGGACATCGTGCTCACCTCGCAGATGTTCGTCGAGGGTGACGATGTCATCCTTCTTCCCGCAGCCACTCGGTACGAACAAGAGGGCGGCGGAACGAGCACCACCACCGAGCGTCGAATCGCCTTCGGCCCGCAAGTGATCGACCCACCGGGCGAAGCGCGAAGCGAATGGCGCATCTTCGCCGATCTCGCGACACGTGTGCGACCGAACCTCGCGAACGCGTTCGATTGGGTCGACAACCGAGCTTTGCGAACCGAGATCGCACGAGTGGTGCCGATGTACGCCGGTATCGAAACATTGGAGACCACTCACGATGCCGTTCAGTACGGGGGCCGACATCTGTGCGCGAACGGCGACTTCCCGTTACCGAATGGACGGGCAAACTTCTCGGCCGTGCAGGTTCGCCCACCGACGTTGCCCGATGGTTCGTTCATGCTCTCGACACGCCGGGGCAAGCAGTTCAACAGCATGATCTTCGCCGAGCGCGACCCGCTGACCGGCGCGAACCGTGACGCGGTGTACATCGATCGGCGCGACGCCGCCGTGTTGTCGTTGACGCAGGGTGATCGGGTGGTGCTACGCAGCCCCACGGGAACCATGACGGGAACCGCGCACTTGGTCGACCTTCCCCGCCGATCCGTGCAAGTTCACTGGCCCGAGGGCAACGTGCTCATCGACGCCGGCTTGAACGAGGATGCCAGCCGCATTCCCGACTACAACGCGATCGTCACGATCGAGAAAGCTCCGTCATGAAGACTCGCAACGTGTTGTGGGCCCTGGTGGCCGACGTCATCGGAATCATCGTGTTCGTCGCCATTGGCCGCCGCAATCACGACGAGGGGGTGGCACCGA
>RHCK01000325.1 GCA_010030605.1 Acidimicrobiia bacterium | reverse complement strand
CCAAGACCCATGCCGCCCCATTCCTTGGGCATGTGAGGCAACCACAAGCCAACTTCCACGGCCTTCTTGCGCAGACGGATCAGTTCCCCGACGTACTTGCGGTGCGATTCGTCGTCCATCTCCTCGCGATGACCGAAAGGTTCGATGGCCGGACGAATCTCACCATCGACGAAATCCCTCACCTTGGAGCGAATGGCCTCGTGTTCGGGCGCGAGCGTGAAGTCGATCATCGAATTGCCTCCCCATGGCACACGTCGGAACGTCCGACTGCCCCAATTATGACCGTCGGTGACCGATGCCCACGATCCCAGTCGCCCCGAAGGTGGAAGTCACACCTAATCTGACGACGTGGAGCCGACCGCGGGAACACCGTCCTGGGACACCGAACGCCTACCCGAAGGCGAGGCCAAGGTCACCGCCGTTCGGGAGATGTTCGATGCCATTGCGCCGCGGTACGACATGGTCAACCGCATCATGACGTTCCGTTTGGACGTGCGGTGGCGGCGCAAGGCCGTTCGCCTCCTGGGCCTCCCGGCCGGAAGTCTGGTGCTCGATCTCGCCAGCGGAACCGGCGACCTGTGCACCGATCTCACCCGAGCCGGAATTCGGCCGCTGTCGATGGACCTCAGTTTCGGCATGCTCGCCGCGGATCGATCCGGTGCTCCACGCAGCCAAGCCGACATCTTGAACCTTCCGATCGGTGATGCCAGCGTCGATGGCGCCACCTGTGGCTTCGCGTTGCGGAACCTCGTCGACCTCCCGCGCTTCTTCCAAGAACTCGGTCGCGTCGTGCGTCCCGGCGGCCGCATCGCCCTTCTCGACGTGGGAGTTCCGCGCAATCCGATCATCCGGTTCGGCAACGGCATCTACTTCGGCCGCGTCGTTCCCAAAATTGGTGGCTGGCTCTCGGACCCCGCCGCGTATCGCTATCTGCCCAAGAGCGTCGCCTACTTGCCCGCGCCCGACGTGATGCTGCAGCAGTTGCGCGCGGCCGGTTTCGGTGATGCCGAGCATCGACAACTGTCCGGGGGCATCACCCAGTTGATGGTCGCCACCCGCGACTGACATGTCTCGCATGCGCGCCGTCTCCCGACCCCTCGAGTCGGCACCGGACCTGAACGACGTGGCCGGCGAGCACGGCTACCTCTTCGTGCGCGACGGCGTCGGTTTCGCAGGGCGCGACAACGCGGTTCGTGCGACTCTGACCGATGCCCCCTCACTTCTGAACGACATCGAGCACGTCGACCAAACCGGATGGGGCGTCCCGGGACCGATCGCGCTCGGCCTCATGCCCTTCGACCGCGATTCCACGAGCACCGCGGTCGTCCCCCGCATCATCATCGGCAAGGATTCCGCCGGACGCTGTTGGTCCACCACCATCGACGACGCGATCATCCCGACCTTCGACCCGCCTCCGCGCCCGAGCGCATCGTCGTTCTCGGTCGAACCCCTCACGCCCATCGAGACCTACCTGAACGCCGTCGTCACCGCGCGTGACGCGGTGCGCAGCGGAGAACTCGTGAAGGCGGTCATCGCCCGCCAGATCACCGTTCGTTCGGACGATCCCATCTCCGTTCATTCGGTTCTCAGCCGACTGAGGAATTCTTTCGGGTCCAGTTACCGGTATTCCATCGATGGATTCATCGGTGCGTCGCCGGAATTGTTGTTGTCGATCGACGGCGACATCGTGCGGTCACACCCCTTGGCCGGCACGACTCCCCGCACGGGCGATCCCCAGCGCGATGACGAACTCGCGAATCGCCTCCTCGAAAGCATCAAGGATCAGATCGAGCATCGCGTGGTGATCGACGTCATCCACGAGATGCTGCTCCCGTATTGCAGCTATCTCGATTGGGAACCCGAGCCGTCGGTGGTGAAGGTGGCCAACGTTCAACACCTTGGCACCCTCATCGAGGGTCGCCTACGAGACGCGCACCCGCCGATCCTCGACCTCGCACGCAACCTGTGCCCCACTCCGGCGCTCGGTGGCCATCCTCGCGATCTGGCCTTGACCCTCATTTCGCAACACGAAGGTTTCGAGCGCGACGCGTATGGCGGCGCCGTTGGCTG
>RHCK01000324.1 GCA_010030605.1 Acidimicrobiia bacterium | reverse complement strand
GTCGCATCGTCATTGGTGCCACGCTGGGCGTGGCCGTGTTCTACGGGATCTCCCTGCTCATGAGCCTGTTCGGAGCCACCCCCACGTTCCTGTCGTCGAGTAGTGCTCTCGGAATCGGTTTCAGTTTCTTGGTGGCCGGGTTGGCGGCGTTCAATCTGGCGCTCGACTTCGACTTCATCGAGCGTGGCGCCAAGGAGCGTCTGCCCGAGTCGGTCGAGTGGTACGCCGCGTTCGGTGTGTTGGTGACCGTGGTCTGGTTGTACCTCGAGATCCTGCGCTTGCTCGCCAAACTGCGCGATCGGTGACTCGTCTCCATCTCGGCGACGACATCGACCGTCGTTCGCTGACCGTTTCGCTCACCGCCCTCGTCTGTTTGTGGGCGGCCTACTTCGGAGTCGAATGGGCACCCAACTCGTTCACGCGACTCGCCGAAATGTGTTGGTGGGCCGGAACACAAATTGTCTTTTATCTCGTGGTGCCCTTGTTGGTGATGACGATGGTGGGTGTTCGACCCGCCGAATTGGGTTGGCGCATTCGCGGAACGTCATCTCATTGGAAGGTGTACCTCGCGATCTTCTCGGTGGCAGTGCCATTCGTGGTGATCGCCAGTTTTTCGTCGGAGTTCCAGGATCGATATCCGCTTTACGAGATTTATCGAGGCCAATCCCACGTGTGGCGCGATCTATCTATTTGGTGGCCGTTCTACGTTCTGCAGTTCGTGGCAATCGAGAGCTTCTTCCGAGGTTTTCTGGTTCTCGGCTTGGGTAAGCGAATCGGCGCCAACGCGGTGTTGGTGGCCACCATTCCCTATTTGATGATCCACCTCGTGAAGCCGCCCGTCGAGGCGGCGGCGTCGATCGTGGGTGGGTTGGTGATGGGAACTCTGGCGTGGCGCACGAAGAGCATCTGGTGGGGTGTGGCGGTGCACGTGGCGGTGGCGACGGTGATGGACCTCATGTCGTTGGGTCACAAGGGGTTCCTCTGGTGAACCCACACCAGCGCGAGACGATTCTCGCCGGGGTGGCGGGCGCCGTGTTGGCCGGTCTGACCGGTCGGATTCTGGGAGTGGGTCGCTGGGCCACCGTCGTCGGATTGACGAGCGGACTGATCGTCGGTCGACGTGGCGTGTACGACTGGCGTTCTCGCCGGGGTGTGATCGCTTTCGTCGCCGATCACACGTGGGCGTTGTCCACCACGACGTCCGGTCTGATCGCCATGGGCGCGAATCGCCTCACTGACGCCGGATACGAACCGAGCCTGTCGCACCGACAGAACCGCATGGTGTATCGCCGCGGCTTCGTGCTGCGTCGGGGGTTCGCGGTCACCTTCGGCAACGTGGTGAACGGCGCCGCCGATATTGACGGACGATTCGACGACAGCCGTCGCGAGCTGGTGACCGTCCACGAGGAAACCCATGTGTGGCAGGCGCGCATCTTCGGTCCGGTGTATCCGTTGGTGTACGGACTTTGGTTCGCCGGAGGTTCGGTGGTGGGCATGGCGAAGTGGTTGATGTCGGATCGTTCGAGATCACTCGCGAACACGATCGACGTTCACGCGTACTATCGCAACCCGTTCGAGCGTCATGCGTACGGTCGACAGGGAGTGTCGACGCCCGCCGATTCGCGCGAACGTTAGAGAGTGCGCAAGAACGCGAGAAGAGCGGCGTTGAACTCGTCGGGCTTTTCTTGTTGGGTCCAGTGACCGGCGCCGGGGATGATCGCTTTGCCTTTGTAGTTCGGAGTGAGTGCGTTCATGGGATCGATGGTGTCCATGCGCGAGGCGATGACGCCGTCCTTGTCGCCACCGATGAAGTAGGTGGGCATCGAAATGCGCTCGGGTGACAGATCCTTCAACACGTCGAAGTTGGCGTCGAGGTTGCGATACCAACTCACCGGTCCGAAGAAGCCGCTGTTCGTGTATTGCTTCACGTAGTAATCCAGGTCGGCCTGCGTCAGCCACGACGGAAGGTGGGGCGGAACATCTTTGAACATGTCGAGGAATCCGGTGCCGACCATGGGTGGCAATTCGTTGATGTCGGTGGGGCCGGGTCGGTACATGTCGCCACTGGCAC
>RHCK01000323.1 GCA_010030605.1 Acidimicrobiia bacterium | reverse complement strand
TCCGTAACGCGACAACTTCAACGTGTCGGAGGAATCGGTGCCCGGCTTGGTGTCGTACGCGAGCAACGCCACGTAACGAGGTGTGGATCCGAGAATGGTGGTCACCCGATGCATGCTCCAGCGACCATTGAACAACATCAAGGTTCCGGGGGTCATCGGCTCGGTCCGCACTCGATCGGGGCGCTCACCATCGAGAACGGCCGCGACATCGTCGTAGCACTCGGCCGCGTGAGAACGAATCTGCTTGGCGTTCTCGAAGTCGCCACCCCGATCGGAGGACTGGATCGCGATCGAAACGACGAAGTCGGTCATGTCGAAATGCCAACCAAGACGATCGCCGTCGCGCATGATCGCCAGATTCAATGCCCCGAACGGATCCGCGTAACGATGGAGTTCGTTCAAACCGAGACAGCGACGCACGAAATCGAGCAGCGCATCCGATTCGTACAAACGTCGAAGCGGACTGTGCGACGGGAACTGGTCATAGGCCACCACTTCCACCGAGCTGGCCGACACGGTGCGCCGCGGGTGACCGATCGGGAACGTCTCGTCGATCGGGGCCAGATACGGCGAGGCGGCCGTCGAGGAACGGTGTGCCAACGAAGCCAACTCGTCGCATTCGGCGCGCAAGGTATCCACGGCTCGATCGGTGAGGAAGTCGGGGAGAACACATACTCCATCGGCGACGAAGGTGCGGTGGCATTCTTCGGCCAGGGACGCGTCGCTGAGGTCGTAACGACCGGAGTCGATCAGTTGGTCCACGAGCACCCCTCCAGCGTAACTGTCTCGCCTACGCTCGTTTCATGCCCATCCATCTGCGCGCCGAACCGGGCGATTACGCCCCCGCGGTTCTTTGTCCCGGAGATCCACGCCGAGCCACCTACATCGCCAACACCTTCTTCGACCCCGGATTCCGAACGGTGAACGAGGAGCGAGGAATGCTCGGTTACACCGGCACCTACAAGGGTCGACCCATCAGCGTGCAAACAACGGGTATGGGAGCACCGAGCGCCGGCATCGTGTTCGAGGAACTGGCGATGCTCGGCGCCAAACGTCTCGTGCGCGTCGGGACGTGCGGTGGTCTGCAACCGCATCTGCGCATGGCCGACACGGTGATCGCGGTGGCCGCGTCACCCGATGATCGCACACCGACGCGCTACGCCGGCATGGAGGGTTTCGCGCCATCGGCCACGTATTCGTTGGTGGAATTGGCCGCGAACATGAGCAAAGCCGTCAGTGATCGCGTCTTCGTCGGCTCGATCGTCACCAGCGGTCTCTTTTACGATCCGGATCCGAACACGTTCGGAACATGGCGACGTCTGGGCCATCTCGGCGTCGAGATGGAAGCGGCGATGATGTACACCATCGCCGCCATCAAAGGCATCGAGGCACTGGCGATGATGACCGTGAGCGACGTCATCGATCCCGACGCCGGCAACGTCGAACGAATCTCGGACGAAGAATTGAAGCGAGGCGTGGATCAGATGATGCGCATCGCGTGCGACGTCGCCACTTCCTGATTCGCGTCGAACGACGAAATCAGATGAGGCCGAGGTCGCGCACGGCTTGGCGCTCTTCGGCCAGTTCGCCGGTCGATGCGTCGATCTTTCCGCGGCTGTACGCGTCGATGTCGAGTCCCTGAACGATCTCGTACTTGCCGTCCTTGCACACGCACGGGAACGACGAAATGAGTCCTTCGGGCACGCCATAACTTCCATCGCTCGGAATGGCCATGCTCACCCAGTCCCCGGGTGCGGTGCCGAGAGCCCAGTTGCGCACGTGATCAATGGCGGCGTTGGCAGCCGATGCCGCCGACGATGCACCACGAGCCTCGATGATGGCCGCGCCACGCTTGGCCACGGTGGGGATGAACGTGCCGTCGACCCACGCGTGATCGTTGACGGCTTGGTACGCGTTCTTGCCGCCGACCTCGCAATGGAACAGGTCGGGGTACTGCGTGGTGGAGTGGTTGCCCCAAATGGTCATCTTCTTGACCGCCGACACCGGCTGATTCAACTTCTGGGCGATCTGGGTCACGGCACGGTTGTGATCGAGACGGGTCATCGCGGTGAAGCAACGCGGATCGAGTCCTTTGGCGT
>RHCK01000322.1 GCA_010030605.1 Acidimicrobiia bacterium | reverse complement strand
CACAATCCGGGCGGTAGTTCGATGGAGTCGGCGATCTCGTCCGGAGTGTGCCCCATGTTGGCCAAGCGCATGGCTTCGTCGTGCATCCACCGGTAGAGGTCGCGGTGATTGCGCAAGTGAGTGAGCGCGTCATCGCGGCCCCAGAAGGGCCAACCGTGCGAGGCGAAGAGAACGTCGATCTCGTCGGCGTATCGCGCGATGGCATCATCCAATGATCGGGTCCAGGTGAGAGCGTCGCGCACCAACGCGCCACGAAGCGTCAACACGTTGTGCATCGTCGCGGTGCAATTCTCCGCGATGCACAGAGCGCGAAGTTCGGGGAACCACAGATGCATTTCGGCCGGCGCCTCGGTGTCGGGAGCCAACTGGAACTCGGTCACCAGTCCGTCGATGACCATGCGTTCGAAGTTCTGGGTGATCACATGAGTGGGCGCGATCAACACCGAACTGCCGAACGGAACGGCCTTCGACAACCCTTGGTCGACGTGGCCGTGCACGTCCCAGGGCAAGGTCATTCCGTATTGCCACGTGGCGCGTCGGCCCATCGCGGCTTGGGCGACCACGTTCTCCGAAACGGCGGCATGCAGGAATCCATCCGGGGCAATGACGATGCATTTTCCGCTGTCGATTCGTTCTTGGTCGACGATGCCCAGAATTCCGCCGTAATGGTCGATGTGCGAGTGGGTGTAGGCGACCGCCACCACGTCGCGCACACCTAGATGGGTGTCGACCAATGTCTTGGCCGCACGGGCGGTTTCGGTGGTGGTGAGAGGATCGATCACCAACCAACCGCTCGAGGTGGCGATGAAACTGACGACGGCGGTGTCGTAGCCGCGCACCTGATACACGCCGTCACGAACCTCGAAGAGTCCGTGCTCGGCGTTCAATTTCGCTTGTCGCCACAACGAAGGGTTCACGCTCGGCGGGGCGTCGCCTCGGATGAACGCGAAGTTGTCGGTGTCCCAACTGACACCCACCAGACCGCCGGGACGTTCATTCAGGATGGGGCCCGCGTGTTGGGCGATCATTCCTTTGCGGGCCCGTTCGAAGTCGGACTCGTCGCTCCATGGCAAACGATTCGCCAAGCGGTCGTTGGCGGCCACCGTGTGCGGACTGGCGCTGGCGCGTTCGGTCATGGAGTCATGCTAGGTCGTGACCGATTCTCTGGGGTTCGGCTGACAGAATGGTCCTATGATTCGAAATTCCTTCCCGCGCTTCATCGCCCCATTGGTTCTCGCATCGGTGCTTGCGGTTGGGTGTTCGTCGGATGATTCGACCTCCACGCCGACGGCACCGGAGTCGACCGAACAGGTGGCCGCGACACCCACGGACCCGACGAACACGTTGCCGCCCACGAGCACGGCGGCCAAGGATGAACCGGAGACCGGAACACCTCCCACCTTGTCGACGAACATCGAGATCGACGTCGAATCCGATGCGCCGGTGTCGGCGTCGGCGGTGGTGGGTTCACCCGTTCGAATCCACATCGTCAGCGACGAAGAGAGTGAATTTCATCTTCATGGCTACGACATCGAGCTCACGGGCGACGACGTGGTGTTCGACTTCGTGGCCGACCAATTGGGCGTGTTCGAACTCGAGGATCACGAGAGCGGTCAGCTCATCCTGACTCTCGAAATTCTCGCGGACTGATTGGGCGAAATTCTCGCGACCTGATTCGAACTCGTCAGATCGGACGACAGGGCTGTCCGCGCAAGGCACCGCACGGCGCCACCCCGGGTGGCACGTTCAATCCGCTGACGGTGCTGAACACGATCGATGACGGATGCTCGGCGTCATGAACGATGGTGACCGTTTCGCCCGCGCTGATGGTTCGGAAGTCCCATTCACCACGGTTGCCGCCTGGAGCATCGATCGTGATGCGGATGCGTGATCCGGCACGGAACGGATGCGCCACGGGGAAAATCTCGACGCGCACGGGAGTCACCTCGCCGGGCGTGAGAGGGCTGGCGTCGGATTCCAAGTGCGTGTGCGAAGGACGATTCTCGGTGGAGGCGGATTCATCGAGGGTGCGATGACTGGCGCGCAACCACCCGCTCTGAACGTACGTTTCGGTGCCGTCGGGTCGAACTTCACTGATCG
>RHCK01000321.1 GCA_010030605.1 Acidimicrobiia bacterium | reverse complement strand
ATGAGGATGGCCAGCACCAAGCTGACTTCGAGACCTTCGCGGAGGGTGATGAGGAAAGATGCGCCCATGCGGGGATGTTAGGCACACCTAACAGTGCCTCGCAACCCTTTCTGACGGTTCGTCAGAAATGTCACACGGCGGAGATACGACGGAGGCGCCCTCGCCTACTTCTTGCGACCGAATCCGAACAGATGCTGGCCGACCTTGCGCATCTGAATCTCCTCGGCGCCCTCGGTGATGCGGTAGCGCCGATGGTGCCGGTAGATGTGCTCGAACGGCATGTGGCGGCTGTACCCCACCCCACCGCAGGTCTGCATGGCTCGATCCGCCGCATCACAACACAGACGATTGGCTCGGTAGTTGCACATGGCCACGAGATGCGTGAACTCCATGAAGCCCTCCACATCGGGACGGTCGGCCTTCACCGAGTTGTCCATCATCCACGCCGTGTAGCGAATCAATTGGCGCAGCATCGCGGCCTCGGTGTGCAGTTCGATGAGGGGGAACTGAATCGCCTGATTGCTCGACAGCTTCTTGCCCCACGTGACGCGCGAATTCGCGTACGCCACCGCTTCGTTGATGCAGTACTGCGCCGCACCCAACGACGAGGCCGCCTGGCGAATGCGATTCTCGTGCACGAAGTGCTGGGCCAGATCGAGACCGTGGTCGAGTCGTCCGAACAATGCGTTCGCCGGCACCCGCACGTCTTTCATGCTCACTTCGGCGTGATCGGTGGGCATGTTGAACGTCCACCAAAAGAAGTCCACGTTGAAACCGGGGGAATCGGTGGGCACGAGGAACGCCGAGATGCCGATGGGGCTACCAGGGTCGCCCGAGGTGCGGGCGAAGATGATGTCGTGGGTGGCGTGGTGCAGTCCGCTGTTCCAACGCTTCATGCCGTTGATGACCCATTCGTCCCCGTCGCGCACGGCCGTGGTCTCGAGGAACGTGGCATCGCTGCCATGATTCGGTTCGGTCAATCCGAAGGCCAGTCGCTTCGTGCCGTCAAGGAATCCCGACATCCATTCCTTCTTCTGCTCCTCGGTGCCGAAGTCGCGCATCATCAAAACCGTCGGGAAGTTTCCGACCACCGAGGACTCGTTCTGCAGATCGTTGTGCAACCCGAGACCCTTGGTGGCCAAATGCTCGCGAATGATCGCCATCTCGAGGTTGCTCGCGTTGCGACCGCCGAACTCGGGCGGAAGCGCCAACCGCAGCCAGCCGGCCGCGTCGGCCCGGCGACGCATTTCGCGAAGAAGTGCCTCCCACTCGGGACGCGGCACGCCGTCGTTGTCGAAGTCGGTTCGCGCCCACTCACGTCGGTGGTCGAAGAAACGCTCGTTGTCGTCGGCGGCCTGCAAGGGCACGATCTCTCGCTCGATGAAGGCGTCGAGGTCGTCGAGAGTCCGTTGAATCGACTCGGGAATCGCGAAATCCATGGTGTGACCGTAATCGCCACCTTTCCGGTCTCCGCACCCCGAACGGCACACGGCTAAGGTTTTTGACGCATCGTCAGAAACACTTCCCATGACTTCCCTCGTTTCGCAACACGCACCACTGCCCACCAACGATCACGAGTTCCGTGAACTCGTGCGAACGTGGTTGCGCGAGAACGTGGTTGGCGAATTCGCCGAGTTGCGCGGACGCGGCGGACCCGGCGACGAGGACATCGGATTCGAGGTGCGCGTCGAATGGGAAAAGTTGCTCGGCCGCGCCGGCTGGATCGGATTGGGTTGGCCCGTCGAACACGGCGGACGAGGCGCGACCGTCGATCAACAGATCATCTGGGCCGAGGAATACGTGCGCGCGCAAGCACCGGCGCGGACGAACCACATGGGAGAGAACCTCCTCGCGCCCACCCTCATCGAATACGGCACCGCCGAACAGTGCGCACGATTCCTCCCCGGCATTCTTCGTGGCGAGGAACGCTGGTGCCAGGGTTACAGCGAACCGAATGCGGGTAGTGACTTGGCGAACGTTCAGACCAAAGCACATCTCGACGGTGATCGATGGGTGATCAACGGCCAGAAAGTGTGGACGTCGCTCGCGCACGTGAGCCACTGGTGTTTCGTCGTCGCGCGCACCGAACCCGGATCGCAG
>RHCK01000033.1 GCA_010030605.1 Acidimicrobiia bacterium | reverse complement strand
CAAGCTGTTTCGCGCCACCGAGAAAGCGTGGGCCGATGCGGGACGACACGATCATCCGCGACTGGTCACCGGATCTTTCGTCGCTCTCGGCGACGGAGCCAAATCGACGTTGCAGGGTTTCGCCGAGGCGTACCTGAAGGTGTTCTCGCCGGAATTGGCCAAAGGCCTGTCGGAGGCGATGCCACTGCACGATCCGAAAGCTCTGGTCGATCTCCTCGACGAGGTCGAGGCCGCCGGAGCCGATGAGTTCATCGTTGTTCCGGCCACCTCGGACCCGGCGATGCTCGATGAACTCGCACGGGTCGTCGCCGATCGTCGTTGAAATGTCGATGAGGAGTCGAACGACGGGCGGGTGATTCAGTTCGTCGAGTCGCGTCGCAGATCGAAGATCATTCGCATCGCCACGACCAGCACCAACGACGCGAACAGAATGTTCGACAGGTCCTGCGACATGTGGTCGGCGATGATTCCGCCTCCGATGGCCGACACGATGCCGGCCACGCCGACGATTCCGGCGACACGTAGGTCGACGTTGTCGGCCTTCCAATTGCGCCACGTCCCCATGATCGACGTGGGGATGATGACCGCGACCGACGTGCCCTTGGCAACCACGTTCAATTCGCTGAAGAAGACCACCATGGCGGGAACCATGACAACCCCGCCGCCGATTCCGAGCAAACCGGCCAAGGTGCCGGTGACGAGACCGATGAGCACCAGTGCCACGGCCGCGACGACGGTGATGACATCACGACCGTCGGCCGACATCGGGATGAACAACCTCACCGCGGTGGCGACGAGCATGAGTGCGAACAGATAACCCAGCAACGTCGCATCTCCGTGGGCGCGCATGATCGCCCAGGCCTTCTTCATCCAGAGTTGCAGGTCGGCTTCCCACGTGTACCCGATGCCACCGTGCACCTGCATGGTGCTGCGACTGGTTCGATAGGCGGCTTCGCTGGCCAACGCCTTGGCCATGCTGATGTCGCGAACGGTCGTGTCCGCTCCGATGGAGGCCGAGAACGCGGCTCGATACGTCGGTGCTTTGGCGAATTCGACCTTGAGCAACGCGTCGGACATCAGGTGCTTCACCGCTTGGAACGAGCCGATCGGCTTACCGAACTGTTCGCGCACCCGCGCGTATTCCGCGGCCATCTCGATCATGCGCTCGGAAAGTCCGATCAGATACGCGGCGCTCGCCAGAGCCATCGCATCGAACGGTGAGACACCGAGGACCGAGGTGCGGATCGAGGTGATATCGCCACCGGACACCGTCGCGAGTCGACGTCCGCCATCCATGCCGTGAGCATCGTTGGTCGCGAACCCGGTGATCACGCGACCATCGCCCACGATGAGGTTCGCGACTCCGGCGTGAGCGACGTACGGAGATCCGTCGACCCATGTGGTACCGATGGAGGTACCCGACACGAGATCGGCGCCGAATGATGAGCTCGACAACGCGGGAACCGCCACCGCCATGTGTTCGAGCACCGGTCCCGGGACCGCCGCACGGCCGAGCTCCTGGAACAACAAGATGGCATCGACGAACGTTCCGCCCATGCCACCATCGGCTTCCGGGGCCAACATCGCCAGCACGCCCATTCCCGCGAGATGCGACCACAACGCCGGGGAGTGGCCGGAACCGTCTTCCCACACCTCGCGCACGAGAGTCGCCGGGCATTCGTTGTTCAGTAATTCGCGCAGTCCTTCGGCGAAGAGACGCTGATCTTCATTGAACGAGAACTTCATCGCGTCACATCCCCTTGGGCAACTGCAACACGCGGTCGGCGATGATGTTGCGCTGAATCTCGTTGGTGCCGGCATAGATCGGACCGCTGAGGGAGAACAGGAATCCGTCCACCCATCGCTCGAGCGGACCCTCCATGCGTTCGGCCTCCGGCCCGATGATTTGCAGAGCGATCTCGTGGATGCGCACGTCCATTTCGCTCCAGAAGATCTTGTTCAGGCTGGCTTCGGCGCCGATGGGACGACCCTCGAGCATGCCGGTGACCGTCTGATAGGTGTGCAGTCGGTATCCCTCGGCCTGCATCCAGACATCGGTCACCGCGTCCGACAGCGCCGTGTCGGACTTGTCGCCGAGACGCTTCCACAACGCGACCAAACGATTCACGGCTTCGCTGAAGCGTGCCGGACTGCGCAAACTCACGCCGCGTTCGAATCCGGCCGTGGCCATCGCCACGTTCCAGCCCTTGTTGACCTCGCCCAGGGTGTTCTCCACCGGAACGCGAACGTCGTCGAAGAAGATCTCGGCGAAACCCGTGTCGCCATCGAGCTGTGCGATCGGCCGCACGGTGATGCCGGGCAAATCGAGAGGACACAGGATGAACGTCAGGCCGCGATGCCGTTCCGCTTCGGGATCGGTGCGAAAAATGCCGAAGCACCAGTCCGCCCACACCGCGCGACTGGCCCAGATCTTTTGACCGTTCAAGATCCAGTCGTCACCGTCGCGCGTCGCTTTGCTCTTGATACCCGCGAGGTCGCTTCCGGCGTTCGGTTCACTCCAGGCCTGACCCCACACGATCTCCGACGATGCCATCGTGGGCAGGAACCGTGACTTTTGGGCGTCGGTGCCCACTTCCATGATGGTGGGACCGAGAAGGAAGATGCCGTTCTGATTGACGCGACCCGGTGCGCCGGCGCGGTAATACTCCTCTTCGAAGATGAGCCACTTGATGTAGTCGGCTCCGCGTCCTCCGTACTGCTCGGGCCATGAAACGGCCGACCAACGACCGGCGTACAACTTCCTTTCCCACTCGCGATGGCGCGCGAAACCTTCGGCGGTGTCGAAACTGGGGAGAGGTTCTTGGGGAACGTTGGCTTCGAGCCAGGAACGGGCTTCGAGACGGAACGCCGACTCCTCGGCGGTTTCGCGCAGGTCCATAGGCGATCGACCTTAGTCCGTCGTCTCGAAAAATCTGACGCTGTGTCAGAAATGAAACCGCGACTCAAGTGACGTGGGATGACCAGCGGTATTGTCGCCAGCGTGGGGGATCGTCAGGGGGTCGGTGAGGCGCGCATCGACGCTCTCGATGGACTTCGGGCGCTGGCCGTGGTGGCCGTACTTCTTTTCCACCTCGACCTGAACTGGATGTCGGGTGGCTTTCTCGGGGTGTCTCTGTTCTTCACGTTGTCCGGGTTCCTCATCACCCGATTGCTGCTGGAGGAGAGTCGGTCGACGGGACGTGTCGCGTTGGGTGCTTTCTGGTCGCGACGATTACGACGTCTATCGCCGGCATCCATCGTGGTGTTGGGTGCGATCGTCGTGTTGTCGCTCGTCGGTGTCTTCGAAGGAACTCGCCTCCGCGGCGACGTCGCCGCATCGTTGGGTTATTCCGCCAATTGGCGATTCGCGACCGCCGGAACCACGTACGCGGACATGTTCACATCGACTCCGTCACCGGTGATTCACTTCTGGAGTTTGGCGATCGAGGAACAGTTCTACGTTCTGTTTCCGTTGATCTTCGTGGTGCTGGCTCGCCGACGAGCCGTGCTCGTGGGTGGTCTGCTCACGCTGTCGGGCGCCAGTCTCATCGCGACCTTTCTCACGGACTCACGAAACCTCGGTTACTACGGAACGCACCTTCGTGCCGCCGAATTGCTCGTTGGTGCGTTGTTGGCCGTGTGCATGGAGGGGCGAACATTCTCGAACGAGAACCGGGTTCTCCGTCTGCTCGGACCCGTAACGCTGTTCGGCGCGCTGGCATTGATGGTGTCGGCATCGCCGTCGGATGATTGGTTGTATCGCGGGGGTTTCGTCGCGATGGCCTGTCTGTCGGCCCTTCTGATCGCGTCGTTGTGCGCGTCGGGACCCCTCGCGCGATTCTTCGGTTTGGCCCCGGTCGTCGCCGTCGGACGGGCGAGCTATTCGATTTATCTCGTGCACTGGCCGTTGATCGTGCTCATGAATCCCGAACGCATGGGATTCGATGGTTGGTCGTTGGACGCGCTTCGCGCACTGACCAGCATCGCCGTGGGTTTCCTGTCCTACGTCATCGTCGAGAATCCCGTTCGTCGTCGCCGCATTCTGAAACGTGGAGTCGTGGCCGGGGCCACGTTGCTGGTCGGCATTTTGTCGATCGCCGTCGCAACGATCTTCGTTCCGTCGACATCCGAGACGATGGCCGCGGGCCTGGATGCACCGGACGAGATCGTGGACTTCGCGGATACGGAACAAACAACGCCCGGTGTCGCGACCACCATGGCCCCAGTACCACCTCGAGTTCTGGTCATCGGTTCGACGTCGATTCCCGAAGAAGCTCGCGCTTTCGACGGTGCGGATTACGAGCTCATCGATGTCACTCAAAGTGACTGCCCGGTTCTGGTGACCACGGCGCCCGGGGCGCCATGCCGTTCCTTGTCGGAGATTCTGCGGAGCACCGAAGCGCGTTCGAGTTCCGCGATCGTTCTGGTCATGGGTTCGGCAGAACGTCGATACGTGGACGATCAGGCGAACACGAATTCCGACGATGTGTCCTCGACGACCGTCGCCCCGGAAATTCGCGCCATTCAGGAAGCGGCCGAATACGTCGACCGGACCCTTCTCGCGCTTCCCGAGATTCCCGTGATCGTTCTCGACAGTGGTCCCGCGGATGCAGTCCGGGCGGCGATCGACGACGCAGATCTGCGGTTGGATCACGTGACGTCCATGACCGCCACCGACCCATCTGTCGCCGATCGAATACGTGAATCCGTCGCCGGTCATTCGAGCGAACAACGAAACACTTCCGTCGTGGTCATCGGGGATTCTTCCTCGTTCGGATTGGCTCAAGCTCTGCACGATGTCGCCGGCAGCGAGTTCGACGTCGTGTGGGCCGGAGGTCGAAATTGCCCTCTCGTCGATGTCGAGCGAATTCAGTGGTGGCCCGACATGGAATTCGAGATGGAGAAGTGCCCAACGTACGACGCGGTGTGGAAGAAGCTGCTCGAAGAGAAGCGTCCTTCTCTCGTGCTGCACATCGCATCCGTCCCCGAGCAGTCCGGCCAGCAATATGCGGGAGACCCGACGTGGTATATCGTCGATGATCAGGAGTTCATCGATCGGCACGACGCGGTCATGACGGAACTCATGGACACGATCGATTCTGTCGGTGCGACCTTGGTGATGTTCGATAGCCCGTATGTTCGCGTTGGAAGTTTCAGTGGCGCAGTCTTCGCGCAGGACGAACGAGTTGACGCCTGGAACGCATTGATGAATCGATGGGCCGAGCGGTGGCCGCAGATCCGCCGCCTCGACTGGTCGGGCATTCTCGATGTCGCGGAACCGACCCCCGGGGCACTGCGTGTGGACGGGGTCCACCTCGAACAGGCCGATCTGAATCGAATCGTCGCTGACAGCGTGGTTCCGCGATTGCGCGAGGTGCTGGCGGAGCGCGAAATGAGTGCGACTTCGGTGCCGTGAGTATTCTGACGATGTGTCAGTTTCCTCCGCCCCCGACGCCAGTAAGAACGACGTCACGAAGAACGACGCCAAGATGAGTGGCGTCAACCGTATTCCCGCCGTCGAGGGCTGGTTCACCCTCGACCAAGCACCGCACTTGATCGGTTGTCGTTGTTCCGCGTGTGGCACATATGTGTTTCCACCCCGCACCGGGGCGTGCCCCAACCCGAATTGTGACGGCGAGGATCTGGTGTCGACGCCGTTGTCGCGAGTGGGCACGGTGTGGAGCTACACCGAGAATCAGTACGCACCTCCCGCGCCTTACCGAGCCGCCGAACCCTTCGAGCCGTACGCGCTGGCCGCGGTTCAGTTGGACAAGGAGGGCATCATCGTTCTCGGACAAGTGCCCAAGGGCATCCTGGCGGCCGACCTGAAGGTGGGCATGCCGATGCAACTGGAAACCGATGTCTTGTATCGCGAGGTGGTCGACGGAGTCGACACCGAGTTCATGGTGTACGTGTGGGCGCCGGCCGGGCCGACGGCCGCTCGGAACATCGGAGGGAAGTCATGAGCGACCGCGATCTCGTCGTGCTCGGAGTGGGCATGCATCCGTGGGGCAAGTGGGGGCGCGACTTCACCGAATACGGGATGGTGGCCGCACGTGCCGCATTGAAAGACGCGGGCATCGAATGGAAGGACGTCGAGTACGTCGCCGGTGCCGACACCATCCGCAACGGGTACCCAGGATTCATCGCCGGTTCGACGTTCGCCCAGAAATTGGGTTGGACCGGTGCGCGCGTGTCGTCGAACTACGCCGCGTGCGCGAGCGGTGCGCACAGTTTGCAGGCGGCCCGGGCCTCGATTCTGGCGGGCTTTTGCGACGTGGCGATGGTGATCGGCGCCGACACCACGCCCAAGGGTTTCTTCGCGCCCGTTGGTGGTGAGCGAAAGACCGATCCCGACTGGTTGCGCTTCCATCTGCTTGGAGCCACCAACCCGGTGTACTTCGCCATGTTCGCGCGTCGTCGCATGGACCTGTACGGGGCCACCTCGGAGGACTTCGCACAGGTGAAGGTGAAGAATTCACGCCACGGTTTGAACAATCCCTATGCCCGATTCCGTAAGGAGAACGCGATCGAGGACGTGTTGAACAGCCCCATCGTCAGCGATCCGTTGCGCCTCCTCGACATCTGCGCCACGTCCGACGGTGCCGCGGCGATGATCGTCACTAGTCGGGCCTTCGCGGAGAAGAAGTTGGGTTCGTTGAAGGGTGTTCCTCGTATTCGTGCGGTGAGCACGGCCACACCCACGTATCCGCAAACCATTCTGGAGTTGCCCGATTTCGCGACCGACTCCTCGGCGGTCGTCGCGCCGCCCGCCCGCGGATTCAAGGATTCGATCTGTTGGTCGGCGTACGAGGAAGCGGGGATGTCGCCGACCGACATGGACATGGCCGAGGTGTACGACCTCTCCACGGCGCTCGAGCTGGATTGGTACGAGCACCTTGGTCTGTGCGCTCCCGGCGAAGCCGAGGGCTTGTTGCGGTCCGGTGCCACCACCATCGGAGGTCGTGTGCCGGTGAACCCCAGTGGTGGGTTGTCGTGTTTCGGTGAGGCCATTCCCGCCCAAGCGATCGCCCAGGTGTGCGAGCTCACGTGGCAATTGCGCGGCCAAGCAGACGGTCGCCAAGTGGAGGGCGCGAAGGCCGGCATCACCGCGAATCAGGGGCTGTTCGGTAACGGTTCCTCCGTCATCGTTTCGATCTGACCGCAGAAATCACTCACAGATAGGGTTCCCCCATGACTTCATCCATCCCCGCCGCCTACATCATCGATGCCGTCCGCACCCCAGTTGGTCGCCGCGGAGGCGGTCTGTCGACCGTGCATCCCGCCGACCTCGGTGCCCACAGCATCAAGGCTCTCATGGATCGCACCGGTGTCGATCCGAACGCCATCGACGACGTCGTCTTTGGCAACGTGGATTCGGTCGGTCCGCAAGCCGGTTGTATCGCTCGCACATGTTGGTTGACGGCCGGCCTTCCCGAGCATGTTCCGGGAACCACCATCGATCGTCAGTGCGGATCCGCTCAGCAGTCGGTGCATTTCGCCGCGCAGGCGGTCATGAGCGGCACCATGGATCTGGTGGTCGCCGGTGGCGTGCAGAACATGAGCATGATTCCGATCTCATCGGCCATGACCGCCGGTCAGGCACTCGGATTCGAGGACCCCTTCACCGGCTCGCCGGGTTGGACCACCCGTTACGGAACCGGCGAGGTCAGTCAGTTCGTAGGCGCCGAGATGATGGTGGAGAAGTGGAATCTGTCCCGCGAGGAGATGGAGGAGTTCGCTGTCGAATCGCACCTGCGCGCCATCAAAGCTCGCGCCGAAGGTCGTTTCGAGGCCGAGATCGAACCGTTGAACGGAGTGCAGCACGACGAAGGTCCGCGCGAACCGAATTGGGAGAAGATTCGTTCTTTGCCCACGCTCACTCCCGGCGGACGCCTCACTGCGGCCTGCGCGAGTCAGATCTCCGACGGATCGGCCGCACTGCTGATCGCCAATGAAGCGGCGGTGAAGGCCCACGGATTGAAGCCGCGGGCACGTATCCATCACATGAGCGTGCTGGCCGACGACCCGATCATGATGTTGTCGGCACCGATTCCGGCCACCAAGCGCGCGTTGGCCAAGACGGGCATGAGCATCGACGACATCGACCTGGTGGAGATCAACGAGGCGTTCGCTCCCGTCGTCATGGCGTGGATGCGCGAGACCGGATTCGATCGCGCGAAGGTGAACGTGAACGGCGGAGCGATCGCGCTCGGCCATCCGCTCGGCGCCACGGGCGCCCGTTTGATGACGACGCTTCTGAACGAACTCGAGCGCACCGGCGGCCGTTACGGTCTGCAGACGATGTGCGAGGGTGGCGGTCAGGCCAACGTCACCATCATCGAACGCCTCTGATTCGACACGAAAATCAGGTGTCGAAACCGAGGCCCATGCGGTCCATCGTTTTCAGCCACAGATTGCGCTTGCCGGTTTTGTCCTCGCGATCGAGGCTCCATCGCGTGGCCTGAACTCCGATGAACTTGAAGGGTTCGGGAGGAAACGGCAACGGCTTGTCCTTGACGAAACTGGTCTCGGTGGCGCGTGAACGGCGGCCGTCGATGAGGTCGAGCATCACTTCGGCGCCGAAGCGCGAGGCGGCCACGCCGAGGCCCGTGTAACCCACCGCGTAGCCCACGCGCCCGTTCATGGCGCGACCCCAGAAGACGCAAAATCGCGAGCAGGTGTCGATCGCGCCGCCCCACATGTGGGAGAACTTCACGTCGTCGAGTTGCGGGAAGGTGCGGAAGAAGTGCGTGCTGAGACGCGCCCAACTCTCGGGGCGACTCTCGAGTTCGGAGTTCATCTTTCCGCGGAAGTAATAGATCGCGTCGTAGCCGCCCCACAGAATTCGGTTGTCCTCGGTCAGTCGGTAGTAATGGAACTGATTCGGAATGTCGGACAGACCCTGACGGTTCTTCCAGCCGATCCGACTCAATTGTTCGTCCGTGAGCGGTTCGGTCACCATGCAGTAGTCGTACACCGGGATGATGTAGTTGTTCAGTCGTTTGAGAAGGGGTTTGAACGCATTGGTGGCAAGAGCCACCTTGCCGGCCCGAACGCGACCCAACGGCGTTTGCACCAAAACGCCGACTCCGTCGCGTTCGATGGCGGTGGCCTTGGTGTCCTCGTAAATGCGCACACCCAGGAACTCGGCGGCGGCCTTCAGTCCCCAGACCAAACGAGCCGGATCGACGATGGCGGCCAGATCGTGTCGCCACAAACCGCCGGTGTAGGTGGGTGAGTTCACTTGCGCGCGCATCTGCTCGGCGTCGAGCCAGGTGACCTTCTGCCCGAGCTGCCGCAACTGCAGATAGTCCTCGCGCAGTTCGTCGGTGTACCCGGCCGGGTGCAGATCGGATGCGACATCGATGACGCCGGTGCGTTCGTAGTCGCAATCGATGTTGTAGCGCTTGATGGCCTTCTCGATTTCGTTGAGATTCGCGATACCGAGTTCCTCGAGGAGCGGCAATTCGTCGCCGAACCGTGCCTGTCCGTTGGCGACACCGTGCGTGAGCGAGGCCTCCATGAAGCCACCATTGCGACCACTGGCCGCCGAGCCCACCTCGTGAGCGTCGATGAGAACGACGTCGCGCGACGGATCACGCTCCTTGGCGATGATGGCGGTCCACAGACCGGTGTAACCACCACCGATGATGCAGAGATCACATGTTTCGGTGCGAACGAGCGTCGGATTCGCGAGCGGTTCGTCGGCGTCTTCGTACCAGTACGGGTACGGGTCGGCGTCGGCGATCGCCTCGAGGCTCAACGGGTCGAACTCGGAGTCGCCCTGGATGGACACAAAAATCACCCT
>RHCK01000320.1 GCA_010030605.1 Acidimicrobiia bacterium | reverse complement strand
CGACCGCGATTCATCCGCGCCGCACAGCGCGCCATCCCGTGCGCGTTGCTGATGCCGACCAATCACGTGGCGGGCACCAAGGTGCCGGTGCTCATGGATCCGTATGGCGGACCGCATGCCCAACGCGTGGTCGATTCGTATTCGGCCCATTGCACGTCGCAGTGGTTCGCCGATCAGGGTTTCGCGGTGCTGGTGGTCGACGGACGCGGAACACCCGGACTCGGAACCGAGTGGGAGCGCGCGGTGCACCTGGATCTGGCCACGTCGGTTCTCGAGGATCAAGTGGACGCGCTGCTGGCCGTGGCCGCCGAGAACCCCGACCTCGACCTGACTCGTGTGGGCATTCGCGGCTGGAGCTTCGGCGGATATCTGGCCGCATTGGCCGTGTTGCGGCGCCCCGACGTGTTCCATTGCGGCGTGGCCGGTGCCCCCGTCACCGAGTGGCGTCTCTACGACACGTTCTACACCGAGCGGTATCTCGGTCATCCGGGCATCGACCCCGCGCCGTACGACCGTTCATCGTTGTTGCCAGACGCCCACCGCTTGGAGCGACCATTGCTGATCGTGCACGGACTTGCCGACGACAATGTGGTGGCGGCTCACACCTTGCAGTTGTCCTCGGCGTTGTTGGCCGCCGGAAAGCCCCATGAAGTACTTCCGCTGTCGGGTGTCACCCACATGACCCCGCAGGCGGTGGTGGCCGAGAACCTGCTGCGACACCAGCTGGATTTCCTGCGTCGATCGCTGTCGTAGCGCCGATCGGGGGCGGGCTGGGCTACCGTTCTCTCCGTGGCGTCAACTCCCTCCCCCGACCTGATCCTCGAGCCCCTCTCGTTGGAAGCCGACGGTTTCCCCGCGCGCCCGCTCAGCGAGTGGCTCACCACCTTCCACTTGGCCTCCGTGGTGCTCGATCCGTACACCAACGAGAGTTCCTGGATCCTGAAGACCGCGACGCGCGTGTTGCAGGCGTTCTCCGGAGCCGCCGTTCGCACCAATCTCATCGTCACCGCCGGCGCCGATGATGCCAAGGCGTTCCTCGGTCCCTTGGCCAAGGAGTTCTTGGTGTTCACCGACCCCGATCGCGCGGCCGTGAAGTCCTTCGGATTGAAGACGCTGCCGGCCTTCGTGTTCGTGCGCTCCGACGGCACCATTCCGGTGGCCACCGAAGGTTGGAACCCCAACGAATGGCGCGCCGTCGCCAAGGCCATCGCCGACGTCACGTCGTGGACCGCGCCGGCCATCCCGGGACTCGGTGACCCCACGGCGTTCGCCGGAACTCCCGCACTCGGCTGACCCACACTCGGTTCATCCTGGCTCCGATCACCGACCTTCCCGTCGAGGACGTCGTCGACGACCTACGAGCCGCACTCGCCGATCATTGGTGCGCGGTGTTGGTCGCGCCGCCCGGCGCCGGAAAGACCACGCTCGTTCCCTTGCGCTTGATCGAACAGCCATGGATCGGCGGTGGTCGCATCGTGATGTTGGAGCCGCGTCGATTGGCGGCTCGTGCCGCGGCCCGTCGTTTGGCGTCGCTCATCGGTGAGGAACCCGGCGGATTGGTGGGTTACCAAACGCGCGACGAGCGACGCATCGGACCGAACACGCGCATCGAAGTGGTGACCGAGGGCATCCTCACTCGTCGCCTGCAAAGCGATCCGAGTTTGGCCGGCACCGCGCTCGTGATCTTCGACGAAGTGCACGAGCGAAATCTGCCCACCGATCTGGGCATGGCGCTCGCACTCGACGCCCGACGTCTGTTGCGACCCGATCTGCGCGTGCTCGCGATGTCGGCCACCGCCGACACCAAAGGCCTTCTTCGTGTGCTCGGCGACGACACTCCGGTGATCACCAGCGATGGTCGCCAGTTCCCCGTCGATGTTCGATGGGCTCCGATGGGCAAGCAACAACGCCTCGATGACGCGGTCGTGGATGTCGTTGCACGCGCTCTGCGCGACGACGACGGTGACGTGTTGGTGTTCATGCCCGGCATCGCCGAAATCAACCGCGTGGTGCAGGGCCTCGAGAGTCGCGTTCCGTCCAACGTCGACGTGCACCCACTCGCCGGTGCGTTGTCGTTGGCCGATCAGGATCGCGCGCTCGC
>RHCK01000319.1 GCA_010030605.1 Acidimicrobiia bacterium | reverse complement strand
CGGCATCGACGGGCCGTGAGCGAAAGAAACCGTGTCGGAGAAACTGGACATGCTCACAGCCTGACAAATCGGAGACGGTCGGCTCGCATCACGAACTCGAATACTCGTCACCGCGATGGAATCGACGGCTGTCGTACTTCCAGAGGTCGGGCAAAGCGGTTCGCATCGCGCCGACCGAGCCGAAACAGAACGCACCTCCGATGATCAACGACCCGCGAATCGACGTCAATCGTGCGGTCACGGTGGAACGCACCTGACCCAACTGGGGCCCGATGGAGTACGACAGCAACTCGATGCCGGCCATCCGACCTCGCAATTCGTCGGGGATGGTGAGGTTCCAGATGAGCATTCGGAACAGGCCACTCACCATGTCGGCCGCACCCGCGAAAACGAGACAGCCGAGGACCCACCAAATGGACCCCACCAACCCGGCCGCCCCCACCGAAAGTCCCCACGCCATTCCGGCGAAGAGAACCCAGCGACCGTGGTGAACCACACGCTTCGACCAACCCGATGTGGCCGAGGCGATCAACTCACCAACCGACAGAGCGGTGTACATGAAACCAAGGCTCCAGGTGGCGTCGTACTTGTCGGCAATGAACGGAAAGAGCGCGAACGGAAAGGCGAAGAACATCGCCAGCGTGTCGCACACGTACGTGCCGAGAATGTCGCGCCGTGTGCGGACGTAGCCGAAGGCCTGTTTCAGTTCTTGCCACGGATGACCGTGCTCCTCGCGCAGGCTCGGCACTCGACTCAATCGCGAGATCAACGTTGCGCTCACGACGAACGACACCAGGTCGAACACGTACGCCGCCTCGACCCCTCCGAATGTGATCAAGAATCCGCCGAGTGCGGGACCAGCAACGCGTGCTGCGCTGCCACGAAACGAGTTCAACGCTCCGGCCGCCGCCAATTGTCCGGGTGGCACCACTCGCGGAACGATGCTCTCGAGACTGGGCCGTTGCAGGCTGTCGATCGCCGAGATCAACACGGCGACCACATAAATGGGCCACACCTCGGCCGCGTCGCCCCGCCACGCGTTGAACAGCAACACCAGTACTCCGACCATGAACGCCACTTCGGTGGCCAACACCATCGTTCGGCGATCGAGACGATCGGCCAGGACTCCGCCCCACAAACCGAACACCACCAACGGGACAATTTCGAGCAAACCCAGAATTCCGACGGCGACGTACGAACCGGTGATGTCGGCCACCTGATACGGCATCGCCACGAACGTGGTCGCCGAACCGAGTCCGGTGATCAACCCAGAACCGAAGAGCAGTCGGTATTGGCGATTCTCCCGAATCGGGGTCAGATCCACCGGAACATCTTGGTCCATGGGGCGCGGGATTCGGGCTTTGGTGACCCCTCGCGGAATCGCCCCGAAAATCGGGCTTTTTCGTCCCCCGAACCCGCCGAAAAAATGATGTGAAAAAACGGGCGGAAATCCGCGATCGGCGCGAATCCTTGTAATAAGTTCGCATCCATGAAGAAACGTGACCTCATCCAAGCAGTATCTGACCACACCGGACTCGACAAGAAGTCGGCCACCGCGGCCGTCGAAGGGACCATTGACGTCATCCTGGCCACGGTGGCCAAGGGCGAAGTCGTGAACATCTCCGGGTTCGCCAAGTTCGCCAAGATCAAGCGTCCGGCGCGCATGGGTCGTAACCCAGCCACCGGTGCAACGATCAAGATTGCGGCGAAGACCGTGGCCAAGATCACTGCGCTCAAGGGATTCAAGGACATCGCCCTCGGCGCTGCTCCGGCTCCCAAGCTGAACAAGGCTGGCGCCGCCAAGGCCGCTCCCGCCAAGAAGGCCGCTCCGGCCAAGAAGAAGGCAGCTGCGAAGAAGCCCGCCGCCAAGAAGGCCGCTCCGGCCAAGAAGAAGGCAGTCGCGAAGAAGGCTCCGGCCAAGCGTCGCTGACATCCGCGCTTCGGCGCTGACAGAACTGGTGAACACCCCGTCGCTCACGCGGCGGGGTGTTTGCTTTGTTGGTCCGCGATCAACTCACGGCAACGTGTACGTGTTCTCCAACTCGTCCTGAATCACGGTGGCCACGTGACCGGTGGTGTCGACGATCAATTCCTCGTCAAGTGTCCGCACAC
>RHCK01000318.1 GCA_010030605.1 Acidimicrobiia bacterium | reverse complement strand
GGCGTCGTGAAGGTTGCTGATTTCGGTATCGCTCGGGCACTCGATTCATCAACCGATGAGGCGCTCACCCAAACGGGTCTCGTCATGGGAACCGCTGCATACCTCTCGCCCGAACAAGCTCAAGGCGCACAGCCCGATCCGCGGAGCGACCTGTACTCGCTCGGTGTCGTAATGTACGAGATGGTCGGGGGAAGACCGCCATACATAGGCGACAGCTCGCTCAGCGTCGCATACCAACACGTCCATGCCGTACCCGAACCACTGAAGAAGCTCAACCAGTTCGTTCCTCTGGAGTTTGAAGCCGTCGTCGCCAAGTGCATGGCCAAGTCCGCAGACAAGCGGTACCAAACTGGACAAGCCCTCATCGACGATCTTCGACGCGTCGAGGAGGGAAGCGACGTCCAGGCCCTCAGTGCCCTGCGTTCGACGGCGAGAGACGAATCACCGCTCACCACCCAAGCGATACCCGTTGTCACGCCGACGCTGTCCGAGCAACCAACGGCAGAACACGAAGTCTTCGACAATTCTGCACGCCGTACCGCTCGCTACGTCTTCGGTTCAGCAGTTGGATTCGTGATCCTCCTTGCAGTGATCGTCATCGGAATCAGGGCACTCACCAACGGCGGTGGCTTGGTGAATGTGCCCGACACGGTCGGCATGCAGTACGCACAGGCTGAGCAAGTCATCATTGATGCCGGCCTCACCCCCGTCGGAAACCCGCAACCATCTGACGGCATTGAGCCGGGTGTGGTCTATGCACAAGAACCCGGCACCGGGGAAAGAGTCGACATGGGTACGCGAATCCTCATCACCTATCAACCCACCGAAACCGTCACGGTTCCAGCTATCCAGGGAATGCTGATCGCCGATGCGACGGAACTTCTGGCTTCCGTCGACCTCACGCTCGTCATCTCCGAGACTCGTGAGGATCCTTCAATTCCGGTGAATCAGATCATCAATCAGTCTCCGGCCGCAACGACTCTCGTTGCAGCCGGTTCGGAGGTGACCGTCGTCGTCTCCAGCGGGGCGTCATCGCTCAGTATCCCGAACGTTCAAGGACAAACTGCAGATGCCGCCACGCAGTTGTTGTCCGCGGAGCCGTATGTCTTCGTCGTCGCCGTGGTGGAAGAAGCAAGCACAACGGTGGACAAGGGACGCGTCACCCGGACTGAACCAATCATCGGTTCAGCACTTCCACGAGGTTCTTCAATCACCGTCTTCGTTTCGGGAGCATCGACCCAGGTCACCGTGCCACTCGTCGAGGGTCTCACGGAGACAGAAGCACGAGGTGCCTTGAATGCCGCCGGCTTGATCTGGGAGATCAAGTATCAGAACGTCCCCGCGGGCGATGCGAATGACGGCCGAGTGATTTCACAAAGCCGTCAGCCAGATGACCTCGTCGACCCAGGTTCGCGAGTCGTCCTCGTTGTCGGCAAAGTTCCGTCGTCTTAGCGACTCGTCACGAGCCCGGCGCGGCGAAGGAAGTTCGCCACGAGTCCATGCCCGTGTTCCGTCAGCACGCTCTCTGGATGAAACTGCACTCCTTCGATGTCGTAGTCGCGATGACGCATTCCCATGACGAGGTCATCTTCGGTGGAAGCAGTGACGCGAAGCTCCGATGGCAGTGTTTCGCGTTCAACCACGAGGCTGTGATAGCGGGTCGCCGTCAGTGGGGTAGGTAGGTTTTCGAACACGCCGGTTCCGTCGTGAATGATCTGCGAAGTTTTGCCGTGCACGAGCTGTGGCGCGCGAATGACACGGCCGCCGTAAACATGGCCTATCGCTTGATGGCCAAGACACACGCCGAAGACGGGAACTCGACCAGCGAATGCGGTGATTGCATCGCACAGGATTCCCGCGTCTTCTGGTCGACCGGGGCCTGGAGATAGAAGTACCCCATCAGGTTCGATCGCCACTGCTTGATCGACGGTGACCTCGTTGTTGCGCACGACGATCGGCTCGGCACCCAACTCGCCGATGTATTGAACGAGGTTGTACACGAACGAGTCGTAGTTGTCGATGACGAGGATCCGTGCCACCCATGTATCCTGCCTGCTCTCCATGCAGGGATGAAACCTCGTTTCGGACCTACACTGGAGAGCGCATGGCACAGCGCAAACGCCGTACTG
>RHCK01000317.1 GCA_010030605.1 Acidimicrobiia bacterium | reverse complement strand
GACTATCCCCCTGTTTATCCACAGGTTGTGGATGGGCGTTTTACGCTAAATACCTGTTCAGGCCGCTAGTGATACTTGGTGGCTGTGTACAGCCCGCCAAGGATGAACCCCAGCCCCGCAACCAGGTAATAGTTGCTCCGTCCACCCGGAACGGCACCCAAGTAATAGAGCAAAATGATGAGCGCGCCCACGATGAACAGGGCGAACATCAGGATCGGAACCCAGCGTGGGCTTTCTTTCACGTACGAGGGAACGGGCGGGGTGTAGCGCGTCGAGGCCGCCACTCCATGCTCGTTGTGCGTCGGATTCGCCGCCCGCGCGTCATGGGGCTTGGTGCCCTTGGGGGTCGTACGTCCGCCGGTTTTCCTTTTCGGGGGTGCCACGAGAGGAAGTGTAGTGGCAGGCTTGACCAGTGACCCGTGTGCTCGTGCTCGACAGTTACGACAGTTTCGTCTACAACCTGGTGCAATACCTGGGCGAGCTGGGAGCCGAGCCGGTGGTTCGCCGCAATGACGATCTGACGGTTGCCGAAGCGTTGGCCCTCGATATCGACGGGGTGTTGCTATCCCCCGGACCGGGTCGCCCCGAGGACGCCGGAATTATCTGCGAGTCGATCGTTCCCTTCGCCCGGCGCGGGACCCCCGTGTTCGGTGTGTGTCTCGGACATCAGGCCATTGGCCACGTGTTCGGCGGCCGCGTGATTCGGGCTCCCCATCTGATGCACGGCAAAACCAGTGAGGTGCGACATCGTGACGTGGGTGTCTTTGCCGGCGTGGAGAATCCGGTGACCGCCACGAGATATCACTCGCTCGTGGTCGATCGAGAGGGCATGCCCGAGTGTCTCGAGATCACGGCCGAGACCTCGGACGGAATCGTGATGGGAGTGCGACACAACGAACTTCCGGTCGAAGGGGTGCAATTCCATCCGGAGAGCATCCTCACCGGATCGGGTCACGCGATGTTGCGCAACTTTCTCAACGCTTGTTCGCGCTGAATTCCCTGCGCCTTACGGAGTGGTTGTTGTGGTCGTCGTCGTGGCCGGCGTGGTGGTCGTGGTCGCCGGAACGATGGCGCGACCAACCTTCAACAAGATGCGCGCTCCGGGTGCTGCTTGAACACCCGAACTGGGATCTTGAGCGATCACGAGTCCGTCGTTCGTGCTACCGGACGGAACGTCGATGTATTCGACGCGAATGAGGAATCCGCGCAACGCGGCCCGCGCCTCGGCTTCGGTGATGCCGGTCACCGGCGGTACGGCGACGGTCGCCTGACCGGTCGAGACATACAACGTGATCGCGGAACCCTTGGTGGTCTGGCTGGAAATGTTCGGGCTGGTGCGCGTCACACGACCGGACTCCACGGTCTCGCTGGCTTCGGGAACGATGGACACCACGAAGTCGAACGGTTCGCCTTCGAGTAGGGACCGAGCGGCTTCGCTCGTTTGACCCTGCACGTTCGGAACCTGAACGATGCCACTTCCTTGGCTGACGATGAGATCGATGGTGGCGCCACCCAAAACCTGTTCACCTTCGGCCGGCGTGGTGGCGATGATCGTGTTCTCGGGCACCGTGGCATCGTTCTGCATGGTGACGTTGCCGATCGTCAAACCAAGGTCGAGTAGAGCCAGCCGAGCTTGTTCGATGGTGAGACCAGCCAACTTTGGTACCGGAATGGGCACGTTCGACGGGTTGTAGATCACCTGCACGGTGTCGCCCTGGCTCACCTGTTCGCCGGGCGCGGGAATCTGCTTCCACACGATGTTCGCCTCGACCGTCGACGTTTCCTCGGCCACCGGAATGACATCGAGTCCGGCATCCTCGAGTGTCTTCACCGCGTCTTCCAACGTCAAGCCCGTGACGCTTTGGATGGGGAACGTGGTGGCAGTCGATGATCCACCTGACAAAGCGATGATCGTGACGATGGCGGCGATGAGGAGAATCGAAGCGACCGACACGGCGGCCACCACGATGTTTCGACGACGACGCTGCAGGTCGTCGGGTGCAATGGGAGTGGAGCCCGGCGTGTATCCGGGCGGCAGATCGGGGTTCGCCACGATGATCGTTCGGGGCACCGGCATGGTGTCGGGCGATGTCGAGGGGATGACCGTTGTGGCGGCATCGTCGGGCCCGA
>RHCK01000316.1 GCA_010030605.1 Acidimicrobiia bacterium | reverse complement strand
GTCGAGCAGGCGGTGGCCGCGTTGTCGAAGCGCACCGAGAATCTCAAGGAGGTTCTGTCCAGTTCGCAAGCCCGTGGGCAGTGGGGTGAGCGACTCGCCGAAGACATGTTGCGGGCCGCCGGATTCATCGAGGGTGTCAACTACGAAAAGCAGTCCACCATCGATGGAGGTGGACGTCCCGACTACCGGTTCGATATTCCGCCGGATCGGGTTCTCTACATGGATGTGAAGTTCCCGCTCGACAAATACTCGGAGTTCGTCACCGCCAGCGACGACGCGGTCCGCTCGGCGGCGCAGAAATCGTTCGTTGGTGCCGTGAAGGGCCACATCGACGCGTTGGCTCGACGCGATTACGTGAACAACTCGAGCGACAACACTCTCGACTACGTCTTGATGTTCGTGCCGAACGAGAGCATCAGTGGGTTCGTCCATGAATCGGATCCCGATCTCATCGACTACGCGCTCGATCGCAAGGTGGTGCTCTGCTCGCCTCTCACGTTGTACGCGTTCCTCGTGGTCATTCGTCAGGCCGCTGACAGTTTCCATACCGAGAAGACCGCCGCCGAAATCATGCAGTTCGTGAATCTCTTCCAGCGTCAGTGGAAGGAATACACCGACGCGATCGACAAGGTCGAAAAGCTGTTCGAGAACTTGCAGGAACAGTTGGCGAGCATCAACACCGACGGCACCCGTTACAAGAAGCTCAACGCTCAGATCAAGAAGATCGAGAAGTTGCGCACGAAGCAGGGAATTCCCGAGCTTCCCGCGGCATCTGCCGACGACCAGGTCGACGACGCCGACAACGAGTGATCAGCTCTCCGTGAGATTGCCTCGGCGCACGGCTTCGGCAATGACTTCCTGGGTGTGTTCCCAGAGTCGGGTCGAGCCGTCGCCGATCGGCGACAGTCGCTTCACCGCCTGTGGTCGACTGATGCCGTGCTCGCGCCACGTGGAGAGTTCACCCACCATGTGATTCAGCATCGCCGGCTGCATGCGATCGACCGCGTTGGCGAAGCGACTCTCCGGGGTTTCCATCGCTTCGTACTCCTCCCAGAGAGCACGGAAACGCGCGTGCTGATCGGCGGGCAACAGACCGAACAAACGATCAGCGGCTCGTTGTTCGCGCTCATCCTTGTCGGAATACGCGGTGGTGTCATAGGCGAAGGTGTCTCCGGCGTCGATCTCCACGATGTCGTGCACCAAGCAGAGGGTCAACACGTGAAACAGATCCACGCTCTCGTTGGCGTGCTCGGCCAGGATCATCGCGAACATCGCCAGGTGCCATGAGTGTTCGGCGGTGTTTTCTCGTCGGGTGCCATCGGTGATCAGCGTCTGTCGGTTCACCGACTTCAACCGATCGATCTCCATCAGGAAGTCCAGTTGCTGCTGCAGGCGGTCGCTCACGATGACACGCTCACGACGACACCAGCGACGCCAACGCCCAGATCGCGGCCAACAAACCCATGCCGGCCATGAACACGCTTCGGCTCACGGGGGCGCGTGGTAAATCGCCTTCTTTCGCGCGCGGCGGTGGCTTGATGATGGCCAAAGTGTTGCCAGCGAACAGGGCGCCGCCCAATGCCAACACCAGCCACTTCAACAGATCGTCACCCAGGAACATCTTCCCATTGTGCCAGCCCTCTTCTGGTTGGTAAGACTGCGGGCATGGGTTTCCATCACGTGGCCATCGCCATCCGCGACACCAAAGCCAATTACGACTTCTACACCAACGTCATGGGCTTCGAGTTGGTCAAGACGGTCACCGCGCCCACTCCCGAGGGCGGTTTTTCCAAGCACTTCTTCTACTCCACCGGAACCAGCCCGTCGGGCGAACAGGGCATGATCGCGTTCTGGGAAATCCATGTCGACAGCCTCGAGGGCTTCGAGACCAATCTCAACAAAGGTGCCGGACTGCCGTGGTGGGCGAACCACTTGGCCTTCGACGCTCCCACCATGGCCGACTTCGAACGTCATCGCGAACGTTGGCGCAGCCACGGTCACACGGTGCTCGAAGTCGATCACGAATTCTGTCGGTCGATCTACATCCGCGACCCCGAGGGCAACACGGTCGAGTTCTGCCACGATGTTCGTGAATTCACCGCCGAGGAGAAGGCTCACGCGATGGATCTCCTGATGGATCCGAACCCGCCGATGGAAAA
>RHCK01000315.1 GCA_010030605.1 Acidimicrobiia bacterium | reverse complement strand
CCGTCGGCCCATGGCGCACCGGGCAAACGTTCGTTGAGTTGTTCGTCGGTGAGTTCCGATAACAGTTGCAACGTGACGGCTCGCGCCGACGCTCCGAGAGCCACCACCTCGTCGAACGACTTGCCGTGATGCTCGCGTTGCCATTCCTCGGTCATGGCGTGCACCGACGCCATGATTTGCTCCATTGTTCGAGGCGTGCCGTCATCGGCTTCCCGCAAGCCCACCGGGTTCGGATGTCCCTCGATGTGTCGGCGCACCATCGCCGCGAAGTTGTGCTCGATCAACGCCAGATGAGCGAGATGATCCAAGGCCGACCAGAAATTGTCGGGGTCGTGTTCGCTGGGAGTGAGGTCCGAGAACAACTGATCGTTGCTGAGGGCCGCATACGTCTGCAGGAGCCACGCCCGATCTTCGTTCAACTTCTTCTCGATCACCCAGCGTTCCACACCTTTCCGTCTACCATGCGAGAGCCCCCGACGAACGGAATGATCGATGAAGAAGATCGAATACAAGTGGCTCGTGGCGGTGTGTTTCGTGACCGGGCTCTTCATGGAGATCCTCGACACGACGATCATCAACACCGCCATCCCCACGCTCACCAAAGAATTCGATGCCACGGCCGCGGGAATCGAATGGGTCATCCTCGGGTACCTCTTGGCTTTGGCCGTGTTCATTCCCGCCTCGGGCTGGATCGGCGACCGCATGGGCACGAAGAAGACGTTCTTGTTCGCGCTCACGGTCTTCACCGCCGCCTCTGCGTTGTGCGGGTTCGCCCAGTCGCTGGAGCAACTGATCGCATTCCGCCTTTTACAAGGTGTGGGCGGTGGCATGCTCACCCCCATCGGCACGGCGATGTTGTATCGAGCCTTCCCTCCCGAAGAACGAGCTCGAGCCTCGGCCGTCTTGATCATTCCCACCGTCATCGCACCGGCTCTCGGACCATTGGTGGGAGGAGCGATCGTGACGAACCTGTCATGGCGGTGGATCTTCTACGTGAACCTTCCCGTGGGACTTTTCGGCATCATCTTCGCCGCGATCGTGTTGAAAGAACACCGCGAACTGAAGTCGGCCCGATTCGACGCGGCTGGATTCGTTCTGTCGGGGGCTGGCCTGGCCGGTGTTCTGTACGCCCTATCCCGAGCACCCGAACACGGATGGTTGTCGAGCCAGGTTCTCGTCACCGGTCTCGGAGGATTGCTACTGCTGGCGATCATGGTGAAAGTCGAGACCACGATCACGGAGCCCATGCTGGCCCTGCGTCTGTACAAGGATCGCATCTTCAGAAACGGCAACATCGCCGGAACTCTGTCTTACGGAAGTTTCATCGGCTTCTACTTCCTGCTCCCGCAATTCATGCAGGGACTGTTGGGGGCAACGCCCTTTCGATCCGGTCTGGCCACGTTCCCGCAAGCGATCGGTGTGATCACGATGAGTCAGTTCGTCGGACGCTGGTATCACACCATCGGACCGCGCCGTTTGGTGACGTTCGGTATGACCATGGCATCGCTTGCCACCCTTCCCTTTGCCTTCTTGAACCTGAACTCGTCATTGGTGCTGATCGGGTTCATGATGTTCGTGCGCGGATGTTTCATGGCGTTCTGCTTCATGCCCATTCAGGCCGCCACGTACTCCAACATCGACGCACCGGACACCGGGCGGGCGTCGGCGATCTTCTCGGCCCAACGTCAAACATCGGCCGCACTCGGAGTGGCCATCCTCGCCACGGTTTTCATCAGCCGAACGCATCACGGTTTGGATGCCGGCCAGGAACCATCGGCTGCTCTTCTCAGCGGTTATCACTGGGGTTTCGTCGGCTCGTCGATCATCTTCGTGGTCGGAGCCGTGTGGAGCTACACGCAAATCAAGGACTCAGATGCGGCGCGCACGATGCAGCCGCGTCCGAAGGTGAAAGTCCCCTGATCAGCCGAACGCATCCATCGGGACATCGCACGTTCCGATGAGATCCACCAGGTCCGCCATCATTGCCGAGCCCGGATCAGCCGAATCATCTCCTGCGATCCCGGCAGCCAATGCTTCAGCGAATCCTTCGGACTTGGCCATGCCATCACCCAGACACTGCGCCTGCTCGGCCGTCAACGAACCGGACGATTGCTGCAGCAGAAGATCAGACATCAACTGACCCATGTCGACGCAGTCCCC
>RHCK01000314.1 GCA_010030605.1 Acidimicrobiia bacterium | reverse complement strand
GGTCCTCGATCACCGGATATTCACCGTTCGTCGGCGGCGACAACTCCGCGACGCCGATGGTGCGGCCCTCGCAGTCCGTGAAGTCGTCGGTTCCCTCCACCTGCACCACCGCGCACGTCGCATCGCGGTCGGCGGGGTAGGCGTAGTACACGATCCACCCTCGTTGCGGATCGGAACCGTTGTGATCGAGGACGATGGTGCGCTCGCCCGACGTGGTGCCGAGACCCGGGAAGAGCACGGGACCGTTGGTGTTCACCGTGTCGGCCCATCGCTCGACGTTGCCCACCTGCAGTCGGTCGGGGGTGAACGTGGTGGTCTGCGACTGCTCGCCCGACATGAGCGCCGCGATACCGAACAGAACCAGTCCTAGAACCGCGAAGAAGGCGATCCCGGCGGCCACCGGGGCCACAGCTCGGGCGGCGGGAGATCTCAGTTCGGGACGGCGCACCCCGAGAGTCTGCCCAGCATGGAGGGGTTTTTCTAACTTTCCGCGAAGTTTCTGTCAGAAAACCCGGAGTCGTTGCTCTTGCCCTCTGTCGGCGCAACGGGCGCCGCAACACAAGGGGACAGACAATGAACAACACGCGTAACAACTTCTTCCGCAAGAGCCTGATGGCGGTGTCGCTCTCGAGCGCGCTCGCTTTGGGTGTCGGTGTGGCCGGTGCTTCGGCGAGCAACGGCGTCGAGAACAGTTCTGATCGCAGCCATGAGGCGCACGACGAGCACGAGACGGACCACGACGGAATTGGTCACGGCGAGGACTGCGACGATCACGACAGCCACGGCAAGGGCCACGACAGCCACGGCAACGGCTTCGGCTATGGGCACGGCGACGAGTGTGATGACGACGTTGCTGATGACGATGACAGCTCCGCTGATGACGACGTTGCCGATGACACCGATGACACGTCGGACAACGATCTCAACGAGAGCGTTCCGTCGGTCGATGTCCCGTCGGTCGATGTCCCGTCGGTCGATGTCCCGTCAGTCGATGTTCCGTCAGTCGATATCCCGGCGGTCGACCCAATCGTCGACGATGCCGCCCGCACGATTGATCCGTCGACCAACGAGGCTCCCAACACCGCCGCGCCGGCCACAGACGCCGTGATCGACATCGCGGACTCGTCGGAACTCGCGCCCATCGTCGGCACCGACAATCCGGCGTCGGTCGCTCCGGCCACGGACGTCGATCCCGCTGTTGTGTCCAGCCCGAGCGAGACGACGGTCACCACCAATCCGTCCCGTGGCTCGTTGCCCATGACCGGTTCGTCCATCGCGCTCGTCGGCTTGGCCGCGTCGTTGGCGGTCGGAGGTCTCGTGATCCTGATCGCCCGTCGTCGCCGTGAGGAGACCGCCGCCTGATCTTCCCCTGTCAGAGAGGCGTCACCTCGTGGCGAATGGGCCTCGATTCGGTTCTGGCGGACCGGATCGAGGCCCGTGTTCGTTCGGCCCACCCCGTGTTCGTTCGGTCACCGGCGTCGTCCGTGCGCCGAATGTGTGGGGGAACCCCGTCAGGGCGTAGGGTTTCGCTCTTGTGAAGAGGCCGTATCGAGTCGTTGTCGCCAAGCCGGGTCTGGATGGTCATGACCGCGGCGCCAAGACCATCACCCGCGCCCTGCGCGACCACGGTTTCGAAGTCATCTACACCGGACTCCATCAGACCCCCGAGCAAATCGCCGAGACCGCACTGCAGGAGGACGTCGACGCCGTCGGCTTGTCGTTGTTGTCCGGTGCGCACCTCACGCTCTTCCCGCGCGTCATGGAGGAACTGAAGGGTCGCGGCATGGACGACGTCTTGATTTTCGGCGGCGGAGTCATCCCCGACGCCGATGCACGCACGTTGCGCGATCAAGGAGTCTCCGAGATTTTCGGACCCGGTTCGTCTTTGAAGGGCATCGCCCAGTGGTTGGAGACCGCTCTCGACGAACGCGAGTGATCGCGACCCATCGACAAGAATCCCCCCTCATTCGTTCGCACACAATCGCCAGTCATCAGGAGGAAACAAGCACATGGACCTGTTCGAGTACCAGGGCAAGCAGTACTTCGCCCGTTACGACATTCCGGTCAGCCCCGGTGGAGCCGCCGACACCGTCGATGAGGCCGTGAAGGTGGCCGACAAGGCCGGCTACCCCGTGGTGGTCAAGGCCCAGGTGCAAGTCG
>RHCK01000313.1 GCA_010030605.1 Acidimicrobiia bacterium | reverse complement strand
TCGGGAAACACCATCGTCGGGCATTCTCCGAGCGCGGGCAGATCGGTGTTGGTCGGAACCTGCTCAGACACCATCGACGTGGTGGTCGTCGGATCGACAATGGAAACCACGGTGGTACCCGATTCCGATGTGCCCAATGCCGAGGTCGTGGTCGCGGAGTCGGTCGACCCATCATCGCCACCGCAGGCGATCATCAAGGTCAGCGCCGAAGAAAGAAACAACAGATTCAGGGGGGTTCGCATTCGGTCATTCTCCCCCGTTCGGTCATCGGCTTCGGTGATGACCTGGTGTAAATCCGATGACGAAGTGCACGATGCGGGTCATGCGGACGTGCCGCACCACCAGCGTTCGAGAGCGTCCGGCAGTTCGCCCTCGCCTCGGTCCTCCATCAAGTCGGGTTCGTTCGGAGCGCCGTCACGCCGCATGACGGTGGCGATTCCGGTGTGGTCAATGGCCACGGTGATGCGCACCCGTTGACGTAATGGGTGCTCGCTGGGACGCATGGTGCTCGAGTCCGGCGAATCGGTGGGCGCGCACCAACCGGTGACGACCAACGCGGCCGCGGTGACCGACGAATGGTCGGTGGTGCGTTCCAACAAGCGATACGGATTCTCATCGCGGTCGAGCAACACCGCCGTCTGACTTTGGCCGGCCGGAATCACGTACAACCGAGCCTCTCCCAGATCGAACGGTTCGGTCAGTTCACGTTGAACCATGTCGTCGACCCAACGGGCCATGGATGCGACACCCGACGACGAATGCGCGGCCGGGGATGCGGGGACGCCGGATGTGAAGGTGGATTCGCTCATGACCCACGGGTGTGCCGCAAAGCCATCGTCGGAGCCCGTCCACGTTGTCGTCCCGCTCTCGTTCGGAGAGACTGGGGGCGTTATGGCCACCCCCACCACACTCCCCCAGAAGGTCTGGGACATGCACGTCGTCCACTCCGCCACCGGCGAGCCCGACTTGCTGTACATCGATCTGCATCTCGTCCATGAAGTCACCAGCCCGCAAGCCTTCGATGGCTTGCGCATGAGTGGCCGCAAAATCCGCCGACCCGATCTCACCGTGGCCACCGAGGACCACAACGTTCCGACGGCCGACATTCACCTGCCCATCGCCGACCCCATCTCGGCCCGCCAAGTGGAAGTGATGCGCGACAACGCCAAGGAGTTCGGCGTGACGCTGTTCTCGATGGGCGATCCACAACAAGGAATCGTTCACGTGATCGGACCGGAACAAGGGCGCACGCTTCCCGGCATGACCATCGTGTGCGGCGACAGCCACACCGCCACCCACGGCGCATTCGGCGCATTGGCCTTCGGCATCGGCACCAGCGAGGTCGAGCACGTGTTGGCCACGCAGACGTTGCCCCAGAGTCGACCCAAGTGGATGAGTGTGGAAGTGAACGGCGAGTTGCCCGCTGGCGTCACCGCGAAAGACATCGTGTTGGCCATCATCGGTCGCATCGGAACCGGTGGCGGCATCGGCCACGTCATCGAATACCGCGGTTCGGCCATTCGTGCGCTGTCCATGGAAGGTCGCATGACGGTGTGCAACATGAGCATCGAAGCCGGTGCCAAGGCTGGTCTCATCGCCCCCGACGAGATCACCTTCGAATACTTGAAGGGTCGACCCAACGCTCCGCAAGGTGCGGCCTGGGACGAAGCGGTGGCGGCCTGGAAGCAACTGCGCACCGACGATGGTGCCGTGTGGGACAAGGAAATCGTCATCGACGCGTCCACCTTGGTGCCGCAGGTGACGTGGGGAACGAACCCCGGTCAGGTGGCCGGCATCGACACCCCGGTGCCATCTCCCGACGACTTCGCTGATGCCACCACGCGCGAGACCGTGGCACGCGCGTTGGAATACATGGGCCTCACCCCCGGAACCAAGATGCGCGACGTCAGCGTCGACACCGTGTTCATCGGTTCATGCACCAACAGTCGCATCGAGGATCTTCGTGCGGCGGCTTCGGTGTTGCGCGGTCGCACCGTCACCGTGCCGCGCGTGATGGTGGTCCCCGGAAGTCACGCGGTGAAGAAGCAAGCCGAATCCGAAGGACTGCACGAGATCTTCCGCGCGGCCGGCGCCGATTGGCGCGAACCCGGATGTTCCATGTGCTTGGCCATGAACCCCGACAAGTTGGCGCCCGGTGAAC
>RHCK01000312.1 GCA_010030605.1 Acidimicrobiia bacterium | reverse complement strand
GGGAAGCAGTCGTCCCTTCGACAAAGACCGCGACGGTTTCGTGATGGGCGAAGGTTCCGCCATTTTCATTCTCGAGGAATGGGATCACGCCGTCGCGCGGGGAGCCAACATCCTCGGTGAGATTCTCGGCTCGGCCAGCAACGCCGACGCTCATCACATCACGGCACCCTCACCGGGTGGCGTGGGCGCGATTGCCTGCATGAACCTCGCTCTCGAGGACGCTGGCCTCGACGCCTCGGCCATCACGTACGTGAACGCCCACGGCACTTCCACGCCGCGCAACGACGAGGCTGAGGCCGCTGCGATTCGCGCCGTGTTCGGTGCCTCGCGTCCCGCCGTCACCAGCATCAAGGGCGTCACTGGTCATGCTTTGGGCGCCGCCGGTGCACTCGAAGCGGCATCGGTGCTGCTCTCGATGAAGCACCACGAGATCCCACCCACCGCGGGCACGACCGAGCTCGACGAAGACGCCGACATCGATGTGGTGCTCGGCTCTGGCCGGTCCTGGACTCCGTCGCCGGCGATGTCGAACAATTTCGGATTCGGCGGACACAACGGATCCATCATCTTCGGACCCGCCTGAGAAACGTTCGCGCTTCTCTCAGGCGTCGACCAGAACGAACATCAGGTCGCACTCACATGCGACCGCGTCACCAATGAGGGCGCGCCCGGAACCCTTGCCGGCGCGCGATGACATTCGACCGAGAGTCACCTCCAGAATGAGTTCGTCACCGGGAACCACCTGTCGTCGAAAACGTGCGGCATCGAGACCGCCAAACAGCGGCAGACGACCACCTGCCGTTCCACCGGCCAACACGGCAATGGCGCCCATCTGTGCGATGGACTCGCACATCAACACGCCGGGCAACGTCGGACGGCCCGGGAAGTGACCGGCGAAAAACCATTCGTCACCCGTCAATCGCCAACGCCCACGCGCCGACTCGCCGGGAACAAGTTCGAGGATCTCGTCGACGAATAGGAACGGTGCACGATGAGGAAGAACTTCCTCGGGACGAGGGAAGGTCATGCGTGGATCGCTTTCAACAACTTCACGGGAGTGTCCTTGGGGCTGATCTTGTACCACGCCTCTTCGATGCGCCCGGTCGGCCCGATGAGGAACGCGGACCGGACAACTCCCATGAATTTTCGACCGTACAAACTCTTCTCCTGCCACACGCCGTATCTCTCGCTCACCACGTGCTCGACATCGCACAACAACGGGAACGGAACCTTGTATTTGGTGGAGAACTTCATCTGCCGGTCGACCGGGTCGGGGCTCACACCCACGATCGCCGTGTCGCCGATCTTGCGCACCACGTCGCGCAGCAAGCAGGTTTGCTCGGTGCAACCGGGCGTGTCGGCCTTCGGATAGAAGTACACGAGAACCCGTCGCCCCTTGAACGACGACAACGACACCTTGTTCCCGTGTTGATCGACGATTCCGAGAGCGGGTGCTCGATCTCCGGCGCACAACATGGGTCAACCATAGAACCGGGAGCACTCGACACCGGATCTCCGCGTGACGCCCACATCGCGTCACTCCTCCACCACTCTGCGTGAGATCTTCGGATGAATAGTCCGAATGACCCACTGAAGACGCTCACTCCGGGTGGTTTCATCGTTGTTGTCCCCGCCTTGGCGGTCAACACGAGGAGACATCATGAGCGGTCGTCCGATCAAGCGCCCCTGCTGATTCAGCACACTCAACGGTTCCGACGAGGAACCGGCTGACCGAACCAACCTTTCCGAGACCGCGCGTGAGCGTGATAGTGCTCGGGAATCTGTCGCATGTTGTCGTCGACGTAGTGCTCGTAATCGAAGTACTCCTCCACCACTGCGGCCAACTTTGCGTGCAGTTGATCCTTGATGTCCGAGCTCGGACTCGGATCGTGGATCTTCCAGACCACCATCGGCACGTAGCACACCTCGCACTCGGCGATCCAACACTCGTCGTCTTCGTAGAACCACTCCGTGAGACGCGAGGCCTCACACAACTCGCACGTCATGCGAGCATTCTTGCTCATTCACCAGCCGAGGCCTCGAATGTCCGCGCGAACGTCGCAGCGAAGCTCCCAGAGAATGTCGCCGAGAACGCAAAGGGGGCGGGCCCGCGGACCCGCCCCCTTCATCACGAATCGTTACCGATCAGAGTGCTGCGGGA
>RHCK01000311.1 GCA_010030605.1 Acidimicrobiia bacterium | reverse complement strand
AACGCCGACAACACCAATCCGCCGGGTCGCAACGCGCGCGCCAGCGGATGTGCCGCGCACGCCTTCACCAGGTCGGTGCGCCCGGCGATGATGCCGCTTTGTGGTCCACCCATCAACTTGTCACCGCTGAAAGTGACCAAGTCCGCTCCGGCCGCCAACGATTGGCGTGCCGCCGGTTCGCCGTTCAACCAACTGGGCGGTCCATCGGGCAACCACGGGCAGGCCGAGTCGAGAAGGCCCGAACCGATGTCGGCCACCACCGGCACGCCGAGTGACGACAATTCGTGAACCGATGTCTCCTCGACGAAACCTTCGACGCGGTAGTTCGACGGATGAACCTTCAGCACCATCGCGATGTCGTTCTTCTTGGAATCGATCGCCTTGCGATAGTCCTTCAATCGCGTGCGGTTCGTGGTGCCGACATCCACCAGACGCGCGCCGGATTGTTCCATCACTTCGGGAACGCGGAATCCGCCACCGATCTCCACGCTCTCGCCACGGCTGACGGCCACGTCGCACCCGCCCGCGAGTGCGGCCAACACCAACATCACGGCGGCGGCGTTGTTGTTCACGACCATCGCGTCGTCCGCGCCACAGGCGAGAGCGATCAGTCGACCGATGCCTTCTTGACGACTGCCGCGTTGACCGGTGCGCAGATCGAACTCGAGATTCTGCGCGCGCGCGTCCTGATGGATCGACACCGGTGAACGTCCGAGATTGGTGTGTGCGATCACGCCGGTTCCGTTGATGACGGGCATCAGCAACGAGTCGGCCATGTCGCGTGCGATGCGCTCGGCCGATGACGGATCTCCGGCGGCGATGGCACGACGAGCGGCATCGACCAACAACGGATGCGGCAGCGCCACGTGAGCGATGGAACGGGCCAGGGCGTCCACGCTCGGAGGCCGCGAAGTGGGCTGCTGCGTGTCGCCGGACATGCACGCGACGCTATCCGCGCGGAAAGTTGACCGACGGAGCGAGCAGGACACCGCTGGCTAGGGTGACGTCGTGATCCTGTTCTTGCTGTTCGTCGTGGGCCCGATCGCCGAGTTGTACACGATCATTCGTGTGGGTTCGTCGATCGGCGTTCTGAACACGTTCGCACTCATCGTCGCGGTCGGCTTCGTGGGTTCATGGTTGGTGAAGCGCGAGGGCATGCGGACGTGGATGCGTTTCAATCAGACTTTGGCGTCGGGTCAGATCCCGGCCAAGGAGATGGTCGACGGTGTGTTGATTCTCGGCGCCGGCGCGTTGTTGTTGACCCCCGGGTTTCTGAGTGACGTGTTCGGAATCCTGATGTTGTTCCCGCCGACGCGAGCGGTGTTGCGCGCCTACGTGATGAAGCGGGTGAAGGCCGGCAACTTCGTGGTGCACCCGAACTTCATGGGAGGCAACCCGGGCCCCGCACCTCGCGGTCCGATCGTGGACACCGACGCCACCGAGCCCAAAGGCGAACTCTGACCGTTCAGGCCGTGCGACGGTTCACGGTCACCGCAGTCGCCGATTCGACGCGCGCCGAACACTCGGCCATCCTCACCGGCGGAACCGTCTCGGTGATGATCAACGTCGCGATGTCGCGGAACGCCTGAGCGGCAGGGCCCTCGCCCGTCAACGACACCGGCTCTCCGGTGTCGCCACCATCGGCCACCGCGGGCTCGATGGGAATGCGTCCCAACAACGGAACGCCGATCTCGTCGGCCAATGCCTCGCCACCACCGGTGCCGAACAACGCGTATGACTGACCGTGGTCACACACGAACTCGCTCATGTTCTCGATCACGCCGGCCACGCGCAGGAACGAACGTCGCGCCATGTCGGCGGCGCGGATGGCCACCTTTTGTGCGCTCACGGCCGGTGTGGTGACGATCACCATGTCGGTGCGCGGCAACATGCGCGCCAATCCCATCTGCACGTCACCGGTGCCGGGCGGCATGTCGATGAGTAGGTAATCCATCTCACCCCACGCCACGTCGTTCAAGAACTGTTCGACGGCCTTGGTGAGCATCAGTCCGCGCCACATCAGGGCGGTGCCTTCGTCCTCCACCAGGAATCCGGTGGAGACCACCTTCAGCAGACCTTTGCCGACGGTGCGCTGGTTCGGCTGAATCATGGGTCGACCCGTGGTTTCGTTCGGCTCGGCTTCCAGACGCTGATCGAGGCCCAACATGCGCGGCACCGAGAAGCCCCAGA
>RHCK01000032.1 GCA_010030605.1 Acidimicrobiia bacterium | reverse complement strand
CCATGGGGGAGGGCAGCGCGGAGAGGGGTCGTTCGTTCGACACGTCGACATCGTAGGCTCGGTCACGTGGAAACGAGTCGTCGGGCGGTGGTGGTCGTTCCGACCTACAACGAAGCCGGCAACATCGAACGATTGCTCGAAACGATTCTTGCGTCCGATCCCAATATCGGAGTTCTCGTCGTCGATGATTCGAGTCCCGATGGCACCGCCGACATCGTCGACCGCGTCGCCGCCCGATCCGAGTTCGCTCGGCGCGTCGACGTGTTGCGGCGTCCGTCCAAGTCGGGCCTCGGGACCGCGTATCGAGCGGGATTCTCCCGCGTCCTCGACGCGGGGGACACGATCTGCGTGCAGATGGACGCCGACTTCTCGCATGATCCGCGCTATTTGATCGAAATCATCTCCGCGGTGGAAATGGGAGCCGACGCCGCCATCGGCAGTCGTTACGTGCCCGGTGGGAGAATCGAGAACTGGCCGCGTTTGCGCCTCTTCCTCTCGCGTTGGGGAAACCGTTACGCGGCCGGGATGCTCGGCCTCGCGGTCAACGACGCGACGGCCGGATATCGCGCCTATTCGCCGGCGTTGCTTCGCCGCATCGACTTTGCCTCGGTGCGCGCCGAAGGCTACGGATTTCAAATCGAAATGACCCATCGCGCGGTGCGAAGTGGCGCTCGCATCGTCGAGGTGCCCATCACGTTCGTCGATCGCGTGGTGGGTGAGAGCAAACTCAGCCATCACATCATCAATGAGGCGTTCGGACTGGTGAACCGACTCTGGTTCCGCGATCGATTGCTTCGTCGACGTCGTTGACCGACATGTCCGACGAAACGGCGCGCTGCATTCTTCACGTCGACATGGACGCTTTTTACGTGTCCGTGGAAATGCGACGTCACCCCGAACTCGTCGGTCGTCCGGTGGTGGTCGGTGGGTCCGGGAATCGTGGGGTGGTGGCGGCGGCGAATTACGAGGCTCGTCGTTACGGGGTCTTCTCGGCGATGTCGTCGTCGAAGGCTCGTCGTTTGTGTCCCGACGCGGTCTTTCTGAGCGGGGATCATGCTCATTACGCCGAAGTGAGTCGTCAGGTTCACGAAGTGTTCGAAGCATTCACCCCCCACATCGAACCGATCGCACTCGACGAGGCGTTTCTCGACGTCACGGGATCGCGCACGCTCTTCGGTTCCGGGGTCGAGATCGGTCATGACATTCGCGGTCGCATCGCGAACGAACTCGACCTCCCGTGCAGTGTCGGCGTGGCCACCTCCAAGTTCATCGCCAAGTTGGCGTCGAAGAGAGCCAAACCGATCGTCTCGGATCGCGGCGTGTCGCCCGGACCCGGAGTGCTCGAGATCGAACCCGGGACCGAGTTGGATTTCCTGCACCCGCTACCGATTCAGGCCCTGTGGGGAGTCGGACCGGTGACGTTTGCGAAACTGGAGCGCATCGGCGTGCGTCGGGTCGGTGATTTGCTGACTCTGGGATCGCCGGCATTGGAGGTCGCGGTGGGTCGGTCCGCGGGTCGTCACTTGTTCGATCTGGCGAACGGTGTCGACAATCGCCCCGTCGAGACTTCCCGAGAAATCAAGTCGATCAGCCATGAAGAAACCTTCGCTCACGACATCACCGACCATTCGGCGATGCGAGTGGAGGTCGTTCGTCTCGCTGACGCCGTGGCCGCCCGATTGCGTCGCCACGGTCACGCGGCTCGAACCATCCAGTTGAAGGTGCGTTGGTCCAACTTCGAGTTCATCACCCGCTCGATCACGCCGGGATCACCGGTCACCTCGGCTCCGGCGATGGTGAGGGCACTCGAGGACATCTTGACCACCATCGACCCGACCCCGGGTATCAGGCTGATCGGCGTGGGGGTCTCCGGGTTCGTGGAGCCGGTCGAACAATTGTCATTGCTGGATCTGGTGGACGATGAAGGTCAACGGTCGACGGCCGACACTGATCGGGACTGGGCACCCGCCAGTTCGGCCGTGGATCGCATTCGGGACAAGTTCGGTCGGGACGCGATCAATCCAGCCAGTGTGTTGCGACCGAAGGGCTCGACGTCATCGGGCCGTTGGGGGCCGGATGCGCCGCTCACCCCGTCGACCGACGACGAACCCGGCGCGGAACCGTCGGTGTGACGCAACTTTCGGGTGACAGGCCCGGGTGCATTGCCAATTGCCACGAGGTCTGGGACAATGAGAGTCGGCGAGTTCGAGGAGGTGAACGATGGCCCTGTCAGAAAACGAACAGCGAATCCTGCGTCAGATCGAACAAGAGCTCCAGAACGACGAGCAGTTCGCGGCCAAGGTGTCGACCTCTGGTTTCTACTCCTACCCGGTGCGTGTCGTGCGCCGAGCCATCGTGGGTCTCGTGGTCTGCTTGGGGCTGTTGGTTCTCGCCCTGAGATTCCATTACGTCGCCGCATTCGCGGTGTTCGTCGTGATGCTCGCTCTCCTCGGCATCATCGAACGCAACGCACGGGCCATGGGTAAGGCCGGATTGCAGGACGTGGCCGGCGCCATCCGCAAGGCTCGTCCCGGAGGTCCTCGCGCCTGATTTCTGGGCGTCGAGGGTTCAGTGCCTCGACTCCGCCCCAGCCAGTCGCAGTGCGGTCGACAACGAATACCGACGCGTCAGTTCGTGTCGCCAATCGCGACTCGGATGTCGATTGATGATCCATCGTCGAAGTTGGGTGTCCAGATCGTCGATTTCGGACGAATCGGGGGATCGATCCGCGAACAACAACCTCTCGACCGCTGTCGCGAGGCGTCGAGGAAGATCCGATGGTTCGCAGTTCGCCAACGAGAGTCGATCGGCGATGTCGGTCGTGGTGAGCGACGCAGATGAGTCGTCGATGGTTCCGTCGACGGCAATCATCCGACGCCACATGATCACGACCGGATGCGACCCCTCGCGACGCAGACGTCGTCGAACGAGAAGCCGAATCGCGAACGGCCACGCGATCAAGGGAGTGACCACGAGAAGCACGACGAGTGGAACGGAAGATCCGGATCCCGACGTCGTGGACTCCGCGGCCAAGGGAATCGTGGTGACCGTCACCGGGGACGACGGATTCACGGCGTCGGGTGTGGTCGTCGTCGTGGTCGGTGTCTCGCCGCTCGGCGTCGTGGTGGGAGTCGGCGTCGTGGGAGTCGGCGTCGAGTCGTCTTGCTGCGGGGCCACTCCGGTGTACGTGCGGCCGGGCGCACCCCGGCCGGGCGTGGGCTCGAACATCAGCCACCCAATTCCGTCGAACCAAATTTCCGGCCAGGCGTGCGCGTGTTGACTTCGCACGACATAGCCGCCGTCGGCATCCGATTCGCCCGGTGTGAACCCGATCGCCACGCGGCTGGGAAGCCCGACGGCTCTGGCCATGACGGCGAACGTGGACGCGAACTGTTCGCAATACCCGCTGCGACGATCGAGGAATTCGATGAAAGCATCTCCACTCGTCAGCGATGGAACGTCGAGCGAGTACGTGAAATTGTCGCGAAAGAAGGTCTGCAGGGCGATGGCCCGTTCGTACGGAGATTGCGTTGCGTCCGTGAGATCACGGGCAATATCGCCGACCCGGTTCATCTCGGTCGATGTCGGGAGGTCGAAATAGTCCGCCGACGGGGGAAAGTTCGAGGTCGCCAACGTCAAGGTGGCAACGGGTGGGTCGACGATGGAGGAAACGATTTGGTATCGATCTCCGGGACGAAGGCCCTCCTCGCTGACGAGCAAGGTTCCCGACTCCATCGCGTAGAAAAGGCTGCGCGAGGCCGATCGCAGCTGGATTGGCTCGTAGGCCACCGGTGCCGTGCTCCCCTCGAGGTTGTCGATGGAGATGGTCTGTGTCGTCGTGAGCGTCGAGGCGAGTTCCACGGGCTGTGCCAACTCGCCACCGGCCGATTCGAGTTCCGTTTCGGGCACGCCCCACGTCACTCCATCGAAATCGGACAACGAGGTGAGATGCCAGTACGACGGTCGGTCGGCCTCGACGCGGAACAACACGGTGTCCGAGCGGTCGCCGAGGCGTCCCCGAACATCGACCAGCGGCTCCACGACTCGACCTTCATCCTTCTTGCCGTCGATCAAAGCATCCGATCGGGCCCCGGGCAGGTTGGGTCCGATCACGCCGGCGAGCAGCGCGATGACCACGGCCATGAAAACGGGGCCGACGTCGGTGCGAGCTCGTCGGACGTTCGGTCGACGCAACGTGGCCACCGCGAGAACCGAAGCGAACACCCAGACGATCGTCACCACCACCCGATGTCGATCACCTCCAACCACGGACACGACCGCGAAAACGATGGCCGAGGGAACGAGTGTTTCGCCCCGCCCGGCGGCACGGAACGCGAAAGCATCGGCGAGCACGGCCACCACGCCGATGGCCAAACAGGCGGCCAGTCCGAACCCAGTGTCGAAATCGATGGGTGGTTTGATGTCGCCCACCAGATCGAGCGACGTCGACAGTTGTGAGACGAGGGCGTCCCAGGTGCGCCCGAGCGGAAGGCCGAACCAGAGTGTGTCGCGCAACCGCAACCACGCGACGAGCACGTACACCACCACGAGTTCGCCGATCGTGACGATCGGGCGTCGAGAGCGGGCGATGAAACAAGTTGTGTGCGAGAGAATCGCGATAACCAGGAGATGCGGTAAGAAATCCCATCCGTCGAAAACGCGAGCGAACGAAAGCGCGAGCGCGGCAGTCACCGCGGTCACCTGTGCGGTGGCCCGGGAGGTCGTCGTTCGTTCGTTCGAGGTCATGTCAGGATCCGTCGACACGTGCGGCGTGCACGAATCGGGGCCACGCTCGAGCGAACGCGGCGATGTCGGGGCATTGGAGCTTCGTCCATCCCGGTGGCGTCATGAGTTCGCACGGTCGACACGTGATCAGAACTCCCGCGCTGCCCCGTGCGGGGAAGTGGGTCAGGCTTGCCATCAGGGTGCGATCGCTCCATCCGGTGACGACGATTCGAGCCACCACGGCCGAAGGATCGGGGGTGTCGATGGGGGTGATCGACGATCCATCCGAGCCGTCATCGAGTTCGGCGAGCGCCAGACGATCGAGGCCGATGTTCGGATTCGTGTCATCGATGACCGTTCCGCCGAAGCACAACATCGTGCGTGTGGTCACCGGACCATACGAGTCGAGGAGGGACGCGGCAATCGACACGGCGGTCTCGAACGTTCCTTCATCGTGTCTCGATGGCGAAACATCGAGAACGATTTGCAGAATCACCGAGGATTCCGGATCGAATTCGTTGACCAGAAGTGCGTCACGCTTCGCGCTGGCTTTCCAATTCACGCGCCGCGCGTCGTCGCCCGGTTCGTACTCCCGAATGCCACGAAACTCACGATCGACGGGAGTGTCGATCGTCGCTCGCCTCAGTGCGTCGATCAAGAGCCCTCGCGAGTGATCCAAGTGAGGTGTCGTCGTTGGGGTTCGTCGGGGATGAACGATCACTCGAGTTCGCGATTCTTCGGTGCGTACTCGTTGGGCGAGTCCGAGGGGATCGCCGTATCGGAACGTCGTCGGTCCGATTTCGATGATTCCTCGGCGGGTTGTCGGCACATCGATGGTCATTCGACGTGTGTCGCCCGTCCGGAGTGGTGGCAGCGAGGTGGTCGCCAACAGTCCATCACCGACGGATTCTCGAACCTCGTAGGGGATGGTGCGCGAGAGAGCATGAAACGCGATCTCGACGGTCAGAGGTTGGTCGACCGACGGACGTCGGGGCTCGGTCGTTCGCACGATTTGAGGAACATGCGAACGTCGATGAACGGCCACCGTGGCCACGATCGGAGCCACGATCGACGATGAGCCGATGACGAACAACTCGAGGAGACCGAACAGGCGAGCAACGATCAGGATGAACACGCCGAAGACGACTCCGGCCCATCCCGCCCGGGTGGGCATGTTCAGCGTCCCGAGGGAGTCGGCACCGCTGACACGATGTCGTTGATGGCGTCGTGGGCGGTCAAACCGCGGGAAGCTGCATCATGACCAACGACGATTCGATGAGCGAGAACGGGCGCGCATAGTGCTTGAACATCGTCGGGGGTGACGTAATCGCGACCGCGGGCCGCGGCCATCGCTCGCGACGCCTTGGCCAGTTGAACGGTGGCTCGCGGTGAGAGGCCCAACGCCAACCCGGCGTGACGTCGGCTGGCATGAACGAGATCGACGAGGTACTCGCGAATGGAGTCCGCCATTCGAACTCGGTCGATCGCCTCGATCATCGACACGATCTCGGCGACTCCGAGCACGGGTTCGATGCGTGGTTCTCCGTGCGATTTCGTGTCGAGGATCTCGAGTTCGGACGCTCGATCCGGATAACCGATGGAGATTCGCATCAAGAAGCGATCCAACTGGCTCTCGGGTAAACGGTAGGTGCCTTCGTGCTCGACCGGATTCTGGGTGGCGATCACGAGAAAGGGGCGGGGGAGGCGCCGCGTGACGCCGTCGATCGTGACTTGTCGTTCTTCCATCGCCTCGAGAAGAGCGGACTGCGTGCGGGGGGACGCGCGATTGATTTCATCGGCCAAAACGATGTTGGCGAAGATCGGACCCGGCTGAAAATTGAAGCTCTCGCGTTCGCGGTTCCACATCGAAACACCGATCACATCGGACGGCAGGAGATCGGGGGTGAACTGGATGCGCTGCCACGAGCAGTCGACCGAGGCGGCGAGAGCCTTGGCCAGACTGGTCTTGCCCACCCCGGGAACGTCCTCGATCAAGAGGTGTCCGTCGGCGAGCAACGAGAGCACCGCAAGCTCGACGGCTTCGTGCTTTCCCCGCAGGACGACACTCACGTTGCTCACGATGGAGTCGAACATTCCCGCGAACGATCGTGAGGGCGGTGTCGTCATCCCCGTCACGCTAGAGGATCGGTCGAACGGTACGGTGTCGTCGTGCTGGAGAATTCCGCGGTGCTCGCCGTCGACATCGGTGGAACGAAACTCGCCGCGGCCGTGGTCGCTCCCGATGGTCGCATCATTCGTCGCGATCGAATCCCGACACCGGCCCGCGATCCTTGGGTCGCATTGTCGACCCTGATCAAGCGGGTTCAGGCGGCTTCGACGGAGTACGACCTGATCGCGTGCGGAGTCGCGTGCGGAGGGCCGATGGAACGTGGAGGGGAACGGGTCTCACCGTTGCATATTCCCGGTTGGCGCGACTTCCCCCTTCGCGAGCAGATTTCGGAACTCACCGGTTTGGCGACTCATGTCGACAACGATGCCAAAGCCCTCGCGCTGTCGGAGGGTTGGTTGGGTGCCGCTCGGGAACATCGTGATTTTCTCGCCGTCGTGGTGGGAACGGGCGTGGGGGCGGGATTGGTGATCGACGCTCGACTCGTCGACGGCGACGACGGTAACGCCGGCCATATTGGTCATCTGGTGGTGGCCGATGAGGGTCGTCCGTGTCGATGTGGTGGATCCGATTGTCTCGAAGCTTTCATCTCCGGTGTCGCGGTCGAGTTGGAAACGGGTCGGGCGGCGGCGTACGCGTCGGTCGGCCTGGTCGAGCGGAACGGGCGACTGCTCGGACAAGCGGTCGCATCGATCGCCGCGCTCTGCGACATCCGTCGCGTCGTGGTGGGAGGAAGCGTGGCACTCGGGTGGGGCGCCCCGTTCTTCGAGGCGGCAAATCGTGAATTCGAGGCGCGGTCCCGAATTGGATTCACTCGAGGACTCGAGATCGTGCCCGTCGAACTCGACGATCGTTCGGCATTGATCGGAGCCGCAGCCATCGCTCTTCGTCACATGGTGTGACGTTGCGGCGCGACGTTCACTGGTGGTCGTCGAATTTCGTCTAGGTTCGGATCATGCGTCCGACCTACGAATCCGATGTCGAATCGTTCCGCCAGAAAGTGCAGTCGTTTCTGACGGCGAATCTCTCCAAAGACTGGCGGGGGATCGGCCATCTGGCGGCCGATGAAACGCACGACTGGGTCATGCAGTGGAGATCGACGTTGCATCGCGAGGGGTATCTGGCCCCGGGTTGGCCGTCCGAGTACGGCGGAGGCGGAATGTCGGCCCTCGAGCAAGTGATTGTGGCCGAAGAATTCGCCAAGGCCGGAGTTCCGACCGGAGGACCGAACGACGGATTCGGTATCACGATGCTCGGCAACACCTTGTTGCGTTGGGGAACCGAAGAGCAGAAGAAGTACTACCTGCCACGAATCCTGTCGAACGAGGACATCTGGTGTCAGGGCTACAGCGAACCGAACGCCGGCAGTGACCTCGGCAATCTCGGTCTGAGGGGCACGCTCGACGGTGATCAATGGATTCTGAACGGACAAAAAATCTGGACGTCGGCCGGACATCTGGCGGATCACATTTTCACGTTGGCGCGCACGGACCCCGATGCCCCGAAACACAAGGGAATCTCCTTCTTGTTGGTCGACATGCGTCAGCCGGGCATCGAGGTGCGCCCGATCAAGATGATCAGTGGCGACAGCGAATTCAACGAGGTCTTCTACACCGATGCGGTGTGCCCGAAGGACAACGTCGTCGGCGGAGTGAACAATGGATGGGCGGTGGCCATGACACTGCTTGGTTACGAACGTGGAGAAGGTGCGGCGACCGTGCCGGTGCGTTTTCAGGCCGAACTCGATCGGTTGCTTCTTCTCGCCAAGGAGTGCGGAGTCGATCAGGATCCGCGTATTCGCCAACGTCTCGCATGGGCCTATTCGAAAGTGCAGATCATGCGCTATCTCGGTTTGCGAACTCTGACCAAGTTCCTCGCCGGACACCACCCCGGGCCCGACGGTGGAATCTTCAAGCGCTATTGGAGTGAGTATCACAAGGAGGTGACCGAGCTCTCGCTCGACATCCTGGGAGCCGCTGCCATGGTCCCGGAAGGGCGACGCCCGACCAATGCGTTCCAGCCCGACGATCGCTCCGCGCCGAACTCGTCCGGTAGTTGGGTTGGCGCCTTCCTCAACGCCCGCGCGGGCACGATCTACGCCGGCTCGTCACAAATCCAATCGAACATCATCGGTGAGATGGTGCTCGGTTTGCCGAAAGAACCCCGCCCGGGATGACGTTCATCGCACGTTGGCGCGCCTACGCCACGGTGGTTGTGGCCGTGATCGTTCGCCCGTCGTACTGGGGTGTCGGCCTACGGGTGATCGGACGACTGGCCCCGCGCGGTTGGTGGCAACGTCGACCGTTTCTTCCGATCCCCAGCGAGTCCTACGCACGTTTCCGGTTGCAGACCCAATACGGGGGCGAAACGCCCGTTCCGACCTCGGCCGATGTGCTGAAATACCTGCAATGGGTTCGACAATGGGACGCGGGGCGATGAGACGTCGGCGAAGGGTTCGGTGACGTCATCATGCGGAGCGCGCTTGTACTGAATGCCTCGTACGAGCCGCTGAGTGTCGTGCCAGCCCGGCGGGCGGCCTGTCTCGTGCTCGACGACAAGGCCGAAGTGGTCGAACATGATGGAACCCTGATTCGGTCCGAAAGTTTGGCGGTTCCCAATCCGCTGGTCATTCGACTCCTGTACATGGTCAAGGTTCCGTATCACCGCCGAACGGCATTGTCGCGCCGAGCGGTGTTCGCTCGCGATAATCACCGATGTCAGTACTGCGGCGGCGAGGCGGATTCGATCGATCATGTGATGCCGCGTTCGCGTGGGGGCCAACACGTGTGGGAGAACGTGGCCTCGGCGTGTCGTCGTTGCAACCTGTACAAACGTGATCGCACTCCCGATGAAGCCGGCATGCGTCTGGCGCAGATCCCCCACGCCCCGAGAGAATTGGCGTGGGTGACGGTGGCCGTGACGCGCGTCCCGGAGGCGTGGAAGCCGTATTTGGCGCGGGCATCCTGACGGGGATGCTCAC
>RHCK01000310.1 GCA_010030605.1 Acidimicrobiia bacterium | reverse complement strand
CTGCTCAAAATGCGACAAATTGTCGCTTTGTGTACCTCTGGAAGGTATCAAAAGCGACAATTTGTCGCATTTATGGCACGAGTGTGGTTGTAGTTGTCGTCGTTGTGGTCGTCGTGGTGGTCGGGATCACCGGGGGTTCCCCCTCGGCCTCCACATCCTCCCCATACACCCACACCGGCGTCTTCAGCGGCACCAAACCCGACTCCCAGATCATGTCCATCGCCGCCACGCTCACCCGCACGCACCCGTGAGACGCCGGATAGTTCGGAATCGACTTCGAGCCATGGATCGCGATTCCGCCGTTGAAGTACTTCGGTCGATAGATCTTGCCGAGATCACCGTCCCACCATCCCTCGGCTCGTTCGCGCTGCACCTTGAACTTTCCCGAATGAGTGAGCGAGCGCCCCGTTTCCCATTTCGTCGGGTCCTTCTGGTTCTGTTCCAAGAAGTACTGACCGCTCCCCGTCGACGTGTTCAACGCCCAAATCAACTTTCCTCCTGAGGTGATCAGAATCAGTTGTTTGGTTTTGTCCACTTCCACCACCACACGATTTTCCTGACTTTGACCCACGGGTCGACTGGTTGCGAACGTCAACGCATCGGCCGTCGCCCGATCCACCGAACCCGTCGGGTCGAGCCCCGTCCACTTCTGGAACGCCATCACCGCCTGCTTGGTCGTCGGACCGTATTCGCCGTCGACCGCGTACAACCAGAAGCCCAACTCGAGCAGACGTTGTTGGATCAGCGCGGCCCCCATTCCGTTGCCGGTCCCCACAGCGGGAAGCACCCCCGGCAATACCGAGACCTCCGGGAGGGGCGCGAGCGTTGTGGTTGTCGTCGTCGTCGTGGTCGTGCTCGTGGTCGTCGTGGTCGATGTGGTCGTCGTTGGCGCCACCGTCGTCGTCGCCACCGTCGAGCTGGCCGCCGAGTCAGCAACCGCCGAGGCCGAGGCCGAACCACCCGATCCATCGCCTCCACAGGCCCCCACGAGGACCATTGCGCCAGCGAGCACCAGCACACCCATCGTTCGACCCGGAAACGTCACCGTCTCAAGGTACCGACCGTCCAATCCCATGTGTTGGCAGTTCGAGGGCGCGGCGGCTCGCGCAACGACACCGCAAAACGGCAAATCGCCTGCGAGACTTCCGTCGTGGCTCATGTTTCCGACATCTTCGATCCCACTGCGTGGACGTCCGTCCCGGGTTTCGACTTCACCGACATCACCTATCACCGCGCGAAGGATCAGGGAACCGTGCGCGTGGCGTTCAATCGTCCCGAAGTTCGCAACGCCTTTCGTCCGCACACGGTCGACGAGTTGTACACCGCTCTCGAGCACGCTCGTCAGTCCACCGACATTGGTTGTGTCATCCTCACCGGCAACGGACCATCTCCCAAGGATGGAGGGTGGGCCTTTTGCAGCGGTGGTGATCAGCGCATTCGAGGACGCGATGGCTACAAATACGCCGAGGGCGAAACCGCCGCGTCCATCGATCCCGGCAAGAGCGGACGACTTCACATTCTCGAGGTGCAGCGACTCATTCGTTTCATGCCCAAGATCGTCATCTGTGTCGTTCCCGGTTGGGCCGCTGGCGGCGGACACAGCTTGCACGTGGTCGCCGACCTCACCCTCGCGAGCCGCGAACACGCACGGTTCAAGCAGACCGACGCCGATGTCGCCAGTTTCGACGGCGGCTTCGGATCGGCGTACCTGGCCCGACAGGTCGGTCAGAAATTCGCCCGAGAGATCTTCTTCCTCGGCCGCGAATACACCGCCGAGGACGCTCACCGCATGGGCATGGTGAACGCCGTCGTCGATCACGCCGAACTCGAATCGACCGCGCTCCAATGGGCACGAGAAATCAACGGCAAGAGCCCGACGGCCCAACGCATGCTGAAGTTTTCCTTCAACCTCATCGACGATGGTCTGGTTGGCCAGCAAGTGTTCGCCGGCGAGGCCACTCGACTCGCCTACATGACCGACGAAGCACAGGAAGGTCGACTGTCGTTCCTCGAGAAACGTGACCCCGACTGGTCGTCGTATCCGTGGTACTACTGATCGACTCGCCGGACGATCCGCGCCTCGAACAATTCCGACTGCGCGAACGCGAACTTCGTCCACGACGAATTCCCGCGCGCATGTCGAAAGGGATGACCCCGGCCGACATGGAACGAGTGAGTGCGGGTCATTTCGTCGCCGA
>RHCK01000309.1 GCA_010030605.1 Acidimicrobiia bacterium | reverse complement strand
ATGCGATGGCCATCGCATCACCGATGTTCCCGCTCGGCGGTCCGCTGCTTCCGGGGTCGGTCCTGCCGTTGCAGATCTTCGAACCCCGATATCTCGAGATGATCGATCGTTGCCTGGTGTCGGCCGAGCCGTCTTTCGGCGTGGTGATGATCGACCGAGGCCACGAGGTGGGAGGGGGCGATGTTCGATCGGACGTGGGAACCCTTGCCCGCATCGTGGAGGTCCGGTCGTTGCCCGATGGACGCCTCGCGGTGTTGGTGGTCGGTGTTCGTCGGATCCGGGTGATCGAGTGGTTGGTCGATGATCCGCACCCGATGGCTGTCATCGAGGATTTTCCCGACGACGATGACGCGCACGACGTGTCGGTCGAGGACATCGAAAAGCGCACGGCCGCGCTCGATCGGGCCCTCGCCTTGTCGGCCCAACTCACGGGAACGTCGCCCGAGCGTCCGGACCTGTCGAGTCTGGAGCCGACCGATGTGTCCTTCGCGCTCGGGGCGTTGGCGCCTCTCGGCCCGGCCGACCGCCAACGATTGTTGAAAGCCGGGGGAGTGGACGAACGCTTGCGAGTCTTCGACGAGGTCATCGCCGAGGTGTGCGATGCCATGCGATTTCGCTTGGCGACACGGGGCGATGACACATGATCTGCGCACTCCGAGCGTGTTCTCGGCGCCCTGAGGTGGGGTTTCGCGGTTCTCATGCTAGAAACAAGGCGTGTCCGCCGGTGATGTGACCCCCGAAGTGAAACGGCAGCGCGCCGAATCGGCGAGCGTGGGCGACGTCGTCGATCTCGTCAAGGACTACGCGCGACAAGAGACGCTCGGACCCCTGAAAGGCGCCGGCCGCTGGTTGGCTCTCGGGACGGCCGGTGCGACGTTTCTCGGACTCGGCTTGGTTCTCGTCCTTCTCGGAGTGTTGCGTCTGTTGCAGACGGAGCTCGACGCTTTCGATGGTGGCTTCAGTTGGGTTCCGTATGTGATCGTTCTCGTGATCTGCGGGCTGTTGTCGGCCGTTGCATTGTCGCGCGTGAAGAAGGCAACTCTCGGAAAGGAACCGGGCTGATGGCTGCATCGAACACCAAGAACGAGCGCGTGTCGCGTCAGGACATCGAGAACAAGCTCCGCGCTCTTCAGGGCGACGTACAGAACAAGGTCGAGGATCGTCGCTCGTCGTTGCTCGCCATCGCCGGCGGAGTGGGAGTCGCGTTGGTCGTGGTGTTCTTCCTTCTCGGCCGGCGCAGCGGCAAGCGTCGTTCGACGGTCGTCGAGATTCGCCGCCTCTGAGACGCAGTGTCGATTCTTTCCTATCTTCGTGCTCGCAGCCTGAAAGACGGTTTCGGTCGTGGTCGTCGGGGCTGGTTCATCGTCGGTGTCGTGGTGTGGGGTGCTCGGTTGTTGCGTCGCGTGACCGGACGACGTCCCCAGGTGGTGTCGATCGAGAGTTTGAAGCCCGGTCAGACGATGACCGTTTCGGCCCTCGAACCTCGACGTGGACGTCGACGGCGATGAAGGTGATCCTGCGCAATCCGCGCCGCGAAATCGACATCGACGGTCGCCGTCGCGTGCACGCCTTGTTGGCCGAACTCGATCTTCCGCGAGAGGGTCACTTGGTGATTCGAAACGGAGTGCTGGTGCCCGGCGATGCCGAACTCGATCGCGACGACGTGGTGGAAATTCGACCGGTCATCTCCGGTGGTGCCTGAGATGAAGTGCCGTACGTGTCGCGAACCGGCGATCATCGATCTGCCACGGCACAACGCCAATTTCTGCGCCGAACACTTCCTTCAGTTGTGCCGCCGGCAAGTCGCCAAGGCCATTCATGATCATTCGATGATCGAGCCAACCGATCGGATTCTGGTGGCGGTGTCGGGCGGCAAAGATTCGCTGGCGGTGTGGGATCTTCTGATCGATCTCGGCTATCAAGCCGATGGCCTGTACATCGGATTGGGTATCGGTGACTACAGCGACGAATCGCGGGGGTACGCCGAACGATTCGCTGCGGAGCGCGGCTTGACGTTGAACATCGTGTCGTTGCGCGACGACTACGGCTACGACGTCCCGACGGCGTCGCGGGCCACCGGTCGCGTCCCGTGTTCGGCCTGCGGAATGAGCAAGCGCCACATTTTCGACGACGCGGCGCGCACGGGCGGATACGACGTGGTGGTGACCGGCCACAATCTCGACGACGAAGCAGCGGTGTTGTTCGGCAA
>RHCK01000308.1 GCA_010030605.1 Acidimicrobiia bacterium | reverse complement strand
GTGAAGTTTCTCGACGAGATGAACGAGCGGGTGCGTTCGATCGTCGCCGAGCGCACGCGGGTGATGGCGGCATTGCGCGCCCTCGACGTCGACGTGTTCGACAGCGGCGCGAACTTCGTGTTGTTCCGTCCCCGCACTCTCACCGGCCGCGCGGTGTGGCAGGGTCTTCTCGATCGCAGCGTTCTCATCCGCGATTGCTCGGGCTGGCCCCGGCTCGAGAATTGTCTGCGCGTCACCATCGGCACTCCCGCCGAAGACGATCGTTTTCTGTCCGCCATCACGGAGGTTCTGTCATGAGTCGTCACGCGCAACGCAGTCGCACCACCGCCGAAACCAGCATCGAGTTGTCGGTCGACCTCGATGGTTCCGGTCGAACCGATGTGTCGACGGGTATCCCGTTCTACGACCACATGCTCTCGCAAGTGGGAAAGCACGGTGGTTTCGACCTCTCGATCGCGGCCAAGGGCGACATTCACATCGACACCCATCACACCGTCGAGGATGTGGCCATCACCTTGGGTGAAGCAGTTCGCGAAGCCCTGGGAGACAAAGCTGGCGTGCGACGATTCGCCAGCGGGTTGTATCCGCTCGACGAAGCGTTGGTCGAGATCGCACTCGATCTGTCCGGTCGTCCGTTCGTGGTCTGGGATGTGACGATGCCCGAGTGTTTGCCGTTGGGGAATCCTCCGTTCGATCCGCAACTGGCCGAACATGCCGTGTCATCGTTCGCCACCGCTGCGGGCATCACCTTGCACGTCACGTTGAAGCACGGAACGAATGTTCACCACATCGTCGAGGCCGTCTTCAAGGGTCTGGGTCGATGCCTCCGCGATGCCGTACGAATCGAGGGTGGCGGGGTTCCCTCCACCAAGGGCGTTCTGTGATCGTGGGCGATTCGTGACCGCACCGCTCATCGCCGTTCTCGACTACGGCATTGGCAACCTTCGCTCGGCGGAAAAGGCTTTGCAGAAAGTCGGAGCCGATGCTCGGCTCACCCGTGATCCCGCGTTGGTTGCCGACGCCCGTGCGGTCGTGCTGCCCGGCGTGGGTGCGTTCGGAGCGTGCATGGATGCCTTGCGGGGCGCCGGACTGGAGTCCGTCGTGCACGATGCGGTGGACTCTGGTCGACCGTTCCTTGGAATCTGTGTCGGGATGCAGATGCTTTTCGACGACAGCGACGAGAACCCGGACGCCCGCGGTCTCGGCATCATTCCCGGATCGGTGCGATGGATTCCGGTCGGGGTGAAGCGACCCCAAATGCAATGGAATCGGCTGACGGTGCGCACCCACGATCCGATGCTCGTCGGTCCCGGCCTCGCCGACGTCGAGGGAGGACCCTGGGTGTACTTCGTGCATTCGCTTCACGGAGTTCCGCGCGACGATCGCGACGTGGTGGCCACCTGCGAATACGGAGGAACATTGAACGCCGTGTTCCGGCGCGACAACGTGATCGCGACCCAGTTCCATCCGGAGAAATCGGGAGTCAGTGGCTTGGCCCTGTTGCGCAACTTCGTGGCGGGGGCGGCGTCGTGACCGTCGACTTGTATCCGGCCATCGATCTTCGCGGGGGTCGGGTGGTGCGCTTGGCGCAAGGGGACTACGCCCGCGAGACGGTGTACGGCGACGATCCGGTCGCGGTTGCTCGCTCGTTCGCCGACGCCGGAGCGCCGTGGGTTCACATCGTCGATCTGGACGCGGCACGCACGGGCGACCCAATGAACCGACCGATCATCGCCGAGGTGGCACGGGCTTTGACGGGTCGCGCCCAGGTGCAGACGGGTGGCGGTGTTCGAACCGTGGCCGATGCCGAGGAGTTGGCGCGAGCCGGGGTGGCGCGCGTGGTCATGGGTTCGGCCGCCGTGTCTGAACCTTCGTTGGTCGTCGACGTGTCTCGAGTTGTCGACGTGGCCGTGGGCCTCGACCATCGCAATGGCGACGTGGCCACACATGGTTGGACCGAGTCGTCCGGAGTCACCTTGAGCGAGGCGCTCGGATGGTTTCCGACGGCACGAGCTTTCGTGATCACCGACATCGCGCGCGATGGAATGTTGAACGGGCCCGACATCGATGGTCTCGAGACGGCGGTGAGGGCCACCGATGTTCCCGTCATCGCCAGTGGGGGAGTGTCGTCGTTGGACGACGTTCGCGCTCTCGCCGGAATCGCGAACCTGGGCGGAATCATCACCGGGCGCGCCGTGTACGAGGGACGCTTCACCGTGA
>RHCK01000307.1 GCA_010030605.1 Acidimicrobiia bacterium | reverse complement strand
CGTCGTTGACGACATCGATTCTGACGGCGACGTCACGCGGTGAGTTCGTCGACGAAGTCAGCGAACACGTCGGCGTAACGCATCGCATCGGCCTCGGTGTGCATGATCGAAATCAACCACTGCTCGTCGAGGCCGGGCGGCAACAAGATTCCGCGGTTGATGCCGTGGATCCATTGGGCGAATGCCAGATCCAGGTCGGTCCGGCGATAGTCGCGGTAGTTGCGAATGGGTTCGGGCGCCCACGTGACGCAGCCCTTGGCGCCGAATTGAATCGTGTGCGCCGGTAGCCCTGCATCGTCGATGATGTCGTTGCACGCGTCGACCAGCATCTTGTTGCGACCAATGGTCGCCGCGGTCGCTTGCGGTGTGCACACCTCGGACAACACCGCTTTCGCCGCGGCCATGCACAAGGGATTGCCGTTGTAGGTGCCGAGATGAATGACGCGACCCATGGTGATCTGGTCCATGTATTCGCGCTTGCCGCCGAATGCACCCAGCGGCAATCCGCCGCCGATCGACTTGGCCAACGCCACCAGATCGGGAGTGACACCGAGAGCGCCCGTGGCACCGCCCCAACCCGCCGTGATTCCGGTCTTCACTTCATCGAAGATCAGAAGCGTTCCGTGACGTTCGGTGATCTCGCGGACCGCCTGCAGATAGCCGGGGTCCGGCAAACAGATACCAATGTTCTCCATGACCGGCTCGACGATGAAGCAGGCCACGTCGTTGTTGCGAAGCGCGCGCTCGAGGGCCTCGGGGTCGTTGTACGGCACGACGATCGTGTCACCGAGAACGGCTTTGGTCACGCCCGCGGTGGCCGCGACCGGCGTGGGGTTGTCGGCCGGGCCGGCGTCTTCGAGCTTGGGCTTCATGGAGATCATCACTTCGTCGTGATGCCCGTGATATCCGCCTTCGACCTTGGCGATCTTGTCGCGACCGGTGGCTCCGCGGGCCACACGGATGGCGTCCATCGTGGCTTCGGTTCCCGAGTTGGTGAACCGCCACATCGGCAGTCCGTAACGCTCACCGAGCAATTCGGCGACCTCGGCGTTCAGTTCGCATGGTGTGACGAACAGCGTGCCGTTGGCCAACTGTTCGTCGACGGCACGTCGAACGACCGGGTTGATGTGCCCACTGAAGAGTGCTCCGAAGCCCATGTCGTAGTCGACGTACTCGTTGTCATCGACGTCCCACATGTACGCGGCGTCGGCGCGCTTCACCACGATGGGGTGAGGGTCGTACGCCTGGAAACTGGAGGGCACTCCGAGGGGCAGGACTTTGCGGGCCCGTTCGTTCGCGCGACGGGAGCCCGCCGTGCGCTCCGCGTAGAGAGCGATCTCACGAGCAGTGATGTGCTTGGCCCGCGCGCTGAGGTTGCGGGTTGCGCTGACTGAAGATTCCGTGGCCGACACGGTTAAACACCCCTTCGAGGTTGCGGTCATGCTATCACGACCCGACATCGCGGCGCGTCGGAGCGTTTCCCCAGCAAACGGCGGTGCGATTGTTCGCCTCATCTGGCAGAATGTCGGAGCACATGGTGGGCGTAGCTCAGTCGGTTAGAGCGTCAGGTTGTGGCCCTGAAGGCCGGGGGTTCGAATCCCCTCGTTCACCCCAAAACATACGAAGTCGCACGTGCGGACCGGTTGCTGGAATCCTTGGGCGGAACACCCGCGGCATCTACACTTGCCATTCGCGCTAGGCACCTCTAGCTCAACGGCAGAGCAGTGGACTCTTAATCCATTGGTTCTGGGTTCGAATCCCAGGGGGTGCACCACATCGTTGTCGCCTGTCCCGAGCTCCTTGATGCGTCGAGGAGTTCGAATCATGCAAGGGAGCGGAACGACATGAACGTCCTCGTCATTCACGCTCATCCCGACCCCGAGTCGTACAGCCATCACATTCTCCGTGCCGCCGTCGACGGCCTGCACGCTGCCGGTCACACGACATCCGTCATCGACCTCTACGCGATCGACTATCCCGGTGGGCTGAGTCGCGACGAATGGCGCGCCTACGAGACCAACAGCCCGGTGCTCGACCCCATGGTGGCTGAACACGCTGATCTCGTTCGGTGGGCCGATTCGTTGGTTTTCGTGTACCCCACCTGGTGGAGTTCGATGCCGGCGATCATGAAGGGTTGGCTCGAACGAACGATGGTGATGGGTCTCGCATTCACGCTCGATGAGCGCACGAAACGTATCCAACCCGGACTCGGTCATCTGCG
>RHCK01000306.1 GCA_010030605.1 Acidimicrobiia bacterium | reverse complement strand
CTACCTCAGTTGGTACGACGGCAATCCGGCGAACCTGAACAAGTTGCCTCCCACCGACGCCGGTCGCCGATACGTGGAACTGGCCGGCGGTGCCGACAAGGTGCTGGCCGCCGGTCGAGCAGCTTTCGATGCGGGCGACTTCCGATGGGGTGCCGAGCTGATGAACCACCTCGTGTTCGCCGACCCCACCAACCAGGAGGCCCGCGCCCTGCAGGCCGACATGTTGGAGCAACTCGGATACCAGAGCGAGTCGTCCACCTTCCGTAACGCGTATTTGATGGGCGCCCAAGAACTGCGCTTCGGACCACCCGACTTCGGTCCGGGTGCGGCACGAGCTCGCGGAATCCTGGTGGCCATGACGGTCGAACAAATTTTCGACACCACCCTCCCGCACGCACGCACGCGTTCTGGGTACCGAATGTGCCCGATTTCGGGCACTTCGGTTACCCAGATCGGGTTAACTGAGCGGATGACCAACGTCGCCGACACCCTCCGCTCCACCTACAACTCGGGCCACACCCGCCCCCTCGCCTGGCGCAAGAAGCAACTCGAGCAGATGATCCGCATGCTCGAGGAAAACGAGGCCGACTTCCTGGCCGCGCTCAAGACCGATCTCGGCAAGCCCGCCGTCGAAGGGTTCATCACCGACATCGCCTTCGTCACCGGCGAGATCAAGCTGATGCTCAAAAACCTGAAGAAGTGGAACAAGCCGCAGCGCGTTCCCACACCGATCGTCACCATGCCCGCCAAGTCGGTTCTCATGCCCGAGCCCTTGGGTGTCGTGCTGGTGATCGCGCCGTGGAACTACCCCATTCAGTTGTTGTTGGTGCCGGCCGCCGGCGCCATCGCTGCCGGCAACGCGGTGGTGATGAAGCCGAGCGAAGTGTCGGCCGCAACGTCGGCGGTGTTGGCTCGATTGGTTCCCCAGTACATGGACACCGCGGCCGTGATGCTCGTCGAAGGTGGCGTTCCCGAAACCACCGATCTGCTGTCTCAGCGTTTCGATCACATCTTCTACACGGGCAACGGAACCGTGGGCCGCATCGTGATGGCGGCCGCCGCGAACAACCTCACACCGGTCACCCTCGAACTGGGTGGCAAGAGTCCGGTCATCATCGACTCGAGCGCGAACCTGAAGGTCACCGCTCGGCGCATCGCGTGGGGCAAGTGGTTGAACGCCGGCCAGACGTGCGTGGCGCCGGACTACATCTTGATCGAGGAGCCGTTGCGCCAGCCGTTCATCGACGAGGTGAGCAAAGCCATCGACGATTTCTACGGAGCGAATCCCCACACGAGCGAGAGCTACGGACGCATCGTGTCGCCCCGCCACTTCGACCGACTGAATCGACTCATGTCCGGCGGAACCGTGGCGTTGGGTGGTGACACCAAGGAAGACGAGCGATACATCTCCCCCACCGTGTTGGTGGATGTCGACCTGAACTCGCCGCTCATGACCGAAGAGATCTTCGGACCATTGCTGCCCATCGTGTCCGTGAAGTCGGTGGACGACGCCATTTCATTCGTCACCGCGCGTCCTCACCCGTTGGCGCTGTACGTGTTCGCCGAGAACAAGTCGGTGATTGACAACGTGTTGGCGCGCACCACCGCCGGTGGTGTCACCGTGAACGGCACACTCATGCACCTGACCAGTCCGCACTTGCCGTTCGGTGGCGTGGGCGAAAGCGGCATGGGTGGCTATCACGGCAAGTCCGGCGTGCGCCTGTTCCAGCACATGAAGCCGGTGTTGAAGCGCGGAACCAAACTGGATCCGTCACTCGCCTATCCGCCCTACACCGACAAGAAGGCCAAGATCTTCCGCAAAGTGTTGTGAATCAGAGCGCGGCCACCGCGGTCGCTTGACGTTCGGCCAAACGCTCGGCTTGTCGTCGCGCCACCTTGGCCACGCGATCGATGTACTTGAACAAGCCGGCACGGGCTTCTTCGGCCGCGGAACTGAGACCTTCCACCTTGTCGATGGCCCACTGACGAAACACCAGCGGCATGATGATGCGCTCGTGGTGAATGGAAAAGTCGTAGATGCCCGCGCCCGCGATGGCTTTGGCATGCTCGATGAACCCGGGGATTCCGATGCCGGGCATGGCGAAACCGGTGACTTGCCGCTTCAACGCTTCGATCGCCGCACTGGGATTCAACTCGATGAACTTCGACACGAGGTCGCGGTAAAAGAGGTGATGGCGGTTCTCGTCGGACGAGAGCTTCATCATCACGTTGTAGCCGGCCGGGTCGTT
>RHCK01000305.1 GCA_010030605.1 Acidimicrobiia bacterium | reverse complement strand
CGTGTTCGACTGGGAGCGCATGCTGTCGTTCGACGGCAACACCGCGCCGTATCTGCAATATGCGCACGCCCGGATCTGCAGCATCTTCCGCCGAGCCGAGATCGACCGTGCTTCGGTGCGGGGTGTGCGACCCGTCATCGAGCAGCCCCAGGAGAAGGCGCTCGTCCTGGCGCTTCTCGGATTTGGCTCGGCGCTCGCCGACACCCTCGAGCGCTACAGCCCGCATCGCTTGTGCACCTATCTCTACGAGTTGGCCACCGCGTTCACCGCGTTCTACGAACATTGTCCGGTGTTGAAGGCCGATGACGAAGCGGTCCGCACCAGTCGATTGGCCCTGTGCGACCTCACGGCGCGGGTGATGAATCGCGGTCTCGGTCTGCTCGGCATCGATTCTCCGGAGCAGATGTGAGCGAACGCCCGATCCCGTTGCGGTTGTTGCCCGACAACTCGCGCATCGAGAGTGATGGTTCGCTGAGCATCGGCGGATGTCGCATCGACGAGTTGGCCGCAACGTACGGCACGCCGTTGTTCGTGTACGACGAGGCGCACGTGCGCGCTCGTTGCCGCGAAGCGGTGGCGGCCTTTGGTGTCGACCGGGTGGTGTACGCGAGCAAGGCCTTCAGCTGTTCGGCGATGGCGCGATTGGTGAGCGACGAGGGACTGTTGCTCGATGTGGCCACCGGCGGTGAGCTGTTCGTGGCGATGCACGGTGGAGTGCCGGCGAATCGTTGCATTCTGCACGGCAACAACAAGAGCCTTGCCGAATTGGAAATGGCGCTCACCGTTGGAGCTGATACCCAGGATCGTCCCGGCGTGCGTCAAATCGTGGTCGACAGCTTCGACGAGATCGAACGACTCGAACTCTTGCGATCGCGCGGACTTCCGAAGCCTCGTCTCATGATTCGAGTGACGCCCGGCGTCCACGCGCACACGCACGACTACATCGCGACCGGTCAGGACGACTCGAAGTTCGGCTTCAACCTGGCCAACGGTGACGCGGCACGCGCGATCGAACGCATCGAGCGGGGAGGTTGCGGCGAACTGGTCGGACTTCATTGTCACATCGGTTCGAACGTGTTGCTCGTCGAGAGTTTCGCCAAGGCCGCCGAGATCATGGCCACGTTCGCCGCACCGTACGACCTTCCCGAACTCACGTTGGGCGGCGGTCTCGGAGTGGCGTACGTCGAAGGCGAGGAAGCGCCATCGATCAGCGCGTGGGGCTCGGTGTTGCTCGACGCGTGTCGCTCACTCGGAGTGCGCGCCGAAGTGTCCGTCGAACCCGGTCGATCGATCGTGGCGACGTCGGCGATCACCGTGTACACCGTGGGCACCATCAAGCACATCCCCGGCGTTCGAACGTACGTCAGTGTCGATGGTGGTATGAGCGACAACCCCCGTCCCGTTCTGTACGGAAGTGGATACGAAGCTTTCGCCGTGGCCGATGTCGCCGCCGCCCGAACCATGTCGGCCCGCTTGGTGGGCAAGCACTGCGAGAGCGGTGATGTGTTGATCTTCGAAGCCGATCTTCCGGACTCATTGAAGGTGGGCGATCTTCTGGCCACGCCGGTGACGGGTGCCTACGGGCATTCGATGTCGAGCAACTACAACAAGGTGCCGCGACCCGCCGTGGTCTTCGTATCCGATGGCGCGTCGCGCATGGTGGTGCGACGCGAAACCTACGAGGATCTGGTCCGTCTCGATCAGGTCTGACGTGCGGCGCACCCCACGGTGCGCAAACCACGATGTTTCCGGACCGACCCGCCCATAGCCTTGACGCCGTGACAACGGTTGAATCTCAGGGGAAGGTCGTGCGCATCGGTGTGCTCGGCTGCGGAAACGTTGGTGCGGCCCTGATCGGCCTCATCGCTCAGCAGTCGAATGGCATCGAGGCGCGAACCGGCATCCGTCTCGAGGTCGTGAGTGTGGCCGTGCGCAATCTCTCGCGTGATCGCGAGATTTCCCTGGCCGATGGTTTGCTCACTCGCGACGCCCATGCCGTCGTCAGCGATCCGAACGTCGACTTGGTGGTCGAGGTCATCGGCGGCATCGAACCCGCGCGCGAACTGATCACGACCGCGTTGTCGCTCGGCAAGCCGGTCGTCACCGCCAACAAGGAACTGTTGGCCAACGTCGGGGTCGAACTGTTCGGCGTCGCCGACGCGGCCGGCGTCGACCTGCTGTTCGAAGCCGCCGTCGCCGGTGGTATTCCCGTCATCCGTGCGTTGCGCGAGAGTTTGCGCGGCGAGCCCGT
>RHCK01000304.1 GCA_010030605.1 Acidimicrobiia bacterium | reverse complement strand
GTCGATCTGACATGTGGTCGACGCGGTGACGCACAACGGGGTTCCCGGCGCGGACGCCGAGGCAGCCGTGCGCACACCCGTCTCGACCGCGTAGACGTTGTAACCGATGATGGGCTGGCCACCGTCGCTGACGGGCGGAGCCCACTCGATGACTGCGGTCGACACATCCACCACCACCGAGCGCAACGACGGCGGCATCGGACGGTCGGGCAGGTTGATCGCAGCCGACATGGGTTGCGATTCGCCCACGCTGTTCACCGCGCGGACTTCGACAGACAGCGGCGAGCCGGGCACGAGCCCCGAGATCTCGCATACCACGTCGACCGGGCTCGTCATCGAGCACACCGAGTTGGCGGCGTTCGTCGTGTACGACGTGATGACCGCGCCGCCATCGCTGAGCGGCACACGCCACGACACACGGGCCACGCGTCCCGTGGGTGCCACGATCGTCACATCGCGCGGAGGTGTGGGCACGGTGCGGGGCATCTCGTAGACCTCGGCCGTGTTGCCCGTGTACTCGGTGGTGTCGGCAGTGGTGATGGTCACCACCTTGACGTCGTAACCGGTGCCGTTATCGAGACTCGTGAATTGATAGCTCGTGGCAGTCGGATCGGTGATCGAGATCGGTGCCTGATATGAACCCGACCGCTCGCGGATGGAGATCTCGTAGCGGTCGAACACGCCTCCGCCCAGGCTCGCGGGCGCGGTCCACGACACGTCGATGCTCTGGTCGCCTGCACGCGCCGTGAGTCCGCGCACCGCCTGTGGGTTCAACACCGGGAGAATCAGCGGCGATTCAGTGGATGCCGGACCGGCACCCACGTTGTTCTTCGCCGTGACCGTGACCGAGTACGACTGGCCGTTGGTGAGACCGTCGATGTAGCACGCCAATGTGAGCGGGCAGTCGGTGCGCACCACATCGAGCGAACGATCGGCGCCCGAGTGGCGCACCGTCACGGTGTAGGCCTGAATCGACACACCACCATCGGACGACGGAGCCGAGTAGGCCACCGTCACCGATCCGTCGTTGCTGGACACCGACGACAGGAAGGGCGCCGACGGCACCGTGGGGATGACGGTGATCTCGCGACGGATGGTGCTCGCCGGCATGTACACGTTGTCCCCGGCCTGCGACGCGTCGATGACACAAGTTCCGACCGCACCGAGAGTGACTGCCCCGCCCGCGCTGACCGAGCACGTCGACGATCCCGACACCACGGTGTACGTCACCGCACGACCGCTGGTGGCGGTGGCACCGAGGGCGAACACCGGGTCGCCATACGACTTGGTGGCCACAGCCGGGAAGGTGATGCTCTGGTTCAATCGACCCGCCACCATGGTCTGCGTCACGGTGTCGGAGGCCAACCAGTTCGAGTCACCGGGCTGCTGTGCCGAGATCTCGCAGGTGCCCGAGGCCACGATCGTGACGACGCCACTGCTCTGGTCGAAGGTGCACACGGCGCCATCGCCAGCGGTGATCCAGTAGTCGATCGCCGCACCAGAGTTGCTCGCAGCGATTGGGGTGTAGGTGGTTCCGGGAAGCGGCGTGGGCGGCACGGTCGACATGAACACGATCGCCTGAGACGCCTGAACGATGTTCACCGTGAACGGGTTGCTCGACGTGGCGCCGAAGTTGCCGCTGCTCCCACGGGTTGCCGTGACCACGCACGGTCCGGTTCCCGTGGGCTCGAGATAACCGGTGGTGGCGTCGACCGCGCACGGACCCGATGACACCGCGTAGCTCATGTTGCCCGTGCCCGTGCCGCCGACCGCGATGAGGAAGAACGGCTCGTCGTAGGCGGTGCTGCTCGCATTGATGAACGAGATCGACGACTGGATACCGAGCCCCACCGTGAGAGTCCCTCTGGCCGAGGCCGTGTAGTTCTGATGCTGCAACTCGACGGTCACGTCGTAGGTGCCGGCATTGGTGGGCGCGAAACGTGTGGGTCCGTAGACGGTCCCCTGACTGCCTTCATAGGTGAACGACACTGCCGACGACGCCGGGGTCGTCGACAGCACCGCGGCAGAGCGCGACGTGCCCGAATAGAGCTGGGTCAGAGACGTCGGATCGAGGACCACTGCACCTTGAGCCTTGGCGACCACCAGCGTCTCGGGCACGGTGGCCTCGTAGTTGGGGTCGTTCTGTACGGCGACCACCGCGTACGAACCGGCGTTCACGGGAGGAGTGGTTGACGGCGCGTACACGGTCGGGGCGATACCCGTGTAGGTGATGGTGAGGGTTCCCGAGTTGGTGGTGGCCGA
>RHCK01000303.1 GCA_010030605.1 Acidimicrobiia bacterium | reverse complement strand
GCTATCCGTGAGGGTGGCCGTACCGTGGGCGCCGGCCGCGTCACCAAGATCATCAAGTGATCGGAGACTGACGTGCCCAGAAACGACAAGCGGGTGAAGATCACCCTCGAGTGCACCGAGTGCAAGCGACGGAACTACATCACCATCAAGAGCAAGATCAACGACCGTGAGCGGCTCGAGATGAGCAAGTACTGCAGTCACGATCGCAAGCACACCATGCACAAGGAGACGCGCTAGGCACCACCTGCGTCTGAGGGCAGTAGCTCAGCTGGTAGAGCATCGGTCTCCAAAACCGACGGTCGGGGGTTCGAATCCCTCCTGCCCTGCTCAGCGCAGACACCAAGCGCATTGAAATCGCGAGACACAGCGAACGAGAAACAGAGAACACTCCATGGCGATGGATCTGAACCGGGAACAGAAGCGCACCCTCAAGAAGATGGGTGCTCTCGACGAGCAGGGCAACCCTGCGCGTCAGGCCCGCACGCCCGCCGCCAAGGACGACCGCGTTGGTCCGACCCAGTACATCCGCGAAGTTCGCGAAGAGATGAACAAGGTCGCTTGGCCGAAGTGGCCCGAGGTGCGTCGTTACTCGATCGTTGTTCTCGTCACCGTGGCCCTGTTCACGGCTCTTATCGGTGTCGCCGACACGGGTGTCGGCTTCCTCACGGATTGGCTGTACAAGAACTGATGAACGACGAGATGAACATGAACGAGAACGAGTCCGACGTCGAGATCATCGACCTCACCAGCGACACCGACGACAACACCGACCCGATCACCGATGACGTCGAAGAAGCCGGCGACGTGCATCCGTGGCGTCGCCCCGGTCAGTGGTTCGTGGTGCACACGCAGGCTGGCTACGAAAAGAAGGTCAAGGCCAACCTCGAGGCGCGCATCCAATCCATGAACGTCGAAGATCGCATCTTCGAAGCCGTCATCCCGATGGAGGACGTCGTCGAATTCAAGAACGGTCGCAAGCAGACCGTTCAGAAGAAGGTCTTCCCCGGCTACTTGCTCGTGCGTTGCATCATGGACGACGAGAGCTGGTACTGCATCCGCAACACGCCGGGCATCACCGGCTTCGTGGGTCAGAGCCAGAAGGGCCAAAAGCCCACGCCCCTGTCGCGCCGCGAAGTGGACACCTTCTTGTCGGCCAAGGGCGACGGTCAGGAAACCGCGAATCGTCGCAAGCCCAAGCTCGAGTACGAGGTGGGCCAGGGCGTGCGCGTGAAGGAAGGCCCGTTCGCCGACTTCTCCGGACAGGTGGCCGAGATCAATGCCGACCACATGAAGTTGAAGGTGCTCGTCAACATCTTCGGCCGCGAAACCATGGTCGAAATGGACTTCAGCCAGGTGGCCAAGCTCTAAAGGTCGCCAACCTCAAAAACGCCCGTACACTGCTCGCTCTCACTCGAAGGGAAACGCCCCATGGCGAAGAAGAAACTCACCGCGATCGTCAAGATCCAGATTCCGGCCGGTAAGGCCACCCCGGCCCCGCCGGTTGGTACCGCACTCGGACCGCACGGCGTCGCCATCATGGATTTCGTGAAGGCGTACAACGCCGCTACTGAAAGCCAAGTCGGAACCATCATCCCCGTCGAGATCTCGATCTTCGAAGATCGTTCGTTCACCTTCATCTTGAAGACCCCGCCGACGCCGGTGCTGCTGCGTCAAAAGGCCGGTCTCGACAAGGGCAGCCAGACCCCCGGCAAGGCCGTGTGCGGTTCGGTCACCGAAGCCGACATCGAAGAAGTCGCCAAGATCAAGATGCCCGACCTCAACGCTTACGACCTCGAGGCCGCCAAGATGCAAGTCCGTGGAACCGCACGTTCCATGGGGCTCGTGATCAAGTAACAACAACAACAGCCTGGACCGGGATCACCTCGCCCGGCCGGCATCACACCCCACCGGAGAAGAACCGGGGGAGAGGGAGACAGTCATGTCAGGTAAGAAGTACGACGATGCGGTGAAGCGTTACGACCGCGATCAGTTGTTCAGCCCCACCGAGGCCTTGTCCTTGGTGAAGTCGATGGCTCCGGCCAAGTTCGACGAGACGATCGAGATCGCCATTCGACTCGGCGTCGATCCCCGCAAAGCCGAACAGGCCGTTCGCGGAACCGTTGCTCTGCCGTCGGGTACGGGCAAGAACATTCGCGTGGCCGTGTTCGCCACCGGTGAAGCCGCCGAAGAAGCGCGCAAGGCTGGCGCCGACTTGGTGGGCGCCGACGATTTGGCCGCCGAGATCGAGAAGGGCAACTTCAACTTCGATCTGGCC
>RHCK01000302.1 GCA_010030605.1 Acidimicrobiia bacterium | reverse complement strand
TGTACGTCGAGATCACCGGCGGCGTCGGCAACGGAGAATCGGCCAAGGTCGAAGTCACCGAAGATGGCCGCGCCAAGGTCTACACCGGCACTTCGCCGCACGGTCAGGGTCACGACACCGCCTGGTCGATGTTGGTGCAGGAACAGACGGGCATCCCCATGGATCGGATCGAACTGATCTGGGGCGACACCGATTTGGTTCCCGTCGGCACCGGCACCATGGGATCGCGCTCACTGCAGCAAGGTGGCAACGCCGTGTTCCAAGTGGCTGGCACGCTCACCGAGAAGGCCAAGGCCGTGGCAGCTCGACTGCTCGAAGCCAACGAAGCCGACGTCGTGCTCGACAAGGGCCGCGGTGTGTTCCATGTCGCCGGTACTCCGGCGATGTCGAAGTCGTGGGCCGATCTGGCCGCGGCCGAGAAGGCCAACGGCGGACTGTCGCACGATGATGTCATCGGAGTACCCGGAGCCACGTTCCCGTTCGGAGCTCACGTGGCCGTGGTCGAGGTCGACACCGAGACGGGTCGCGTGAAGCATCTGCGTCAGGTCGCCTGCGATGACGCCGGCAAGGTGCTCAACCCGATGTTGCTCGATGGTCAGATTCACGGTGGCGTGGCCCAAGGCGTGGCTCAGGCTCTTCTCGAAGAGGTGCTCTACGACGCCGACGGCAACCCCACCACGTCGAACCTCGCCGACTACGGGTTCATCTCGGCCGCCGAGTTGCCCAGTGTCGAAGTGGTGCACATGGAGACCCCGACCCCGGTGAACGCCATCGGCGCCAAGGGAATCGGCGAGTCGGGCACCATCGGTTCCACCCCGGCCATTCAGTCGGCCGTCGTGGATGCCGTGTCGCACTTGGGTGTGAAGCACATCGAGATGCCCTGCACCGCCGAGCGCGTGTGGCAGGCCATCAACGCCGCCAAGTAATTCGGCATCGCCCGCGAGTGATCGCGACGCACGTCATTCGTCGTTGTCCACCATTCACTTGTAGTGTGCAACATCGTGACCACATCCCCCATCGTCGCCCGCGAACTGGTTCGCCACTTCGGAACCGGTGACAACATCGTCAAAGCCGTCGACGGCGTCGACCTCGAGGTGCACACCGGCGAGATCTTCGGGCTGCTCGGACCCAACGGGGCGGGCAAGAGCACCATCGTGCGCATGCTCACCACGTTGCTGAAGCCCACGTCGGGTACCGCACACGTGGCCGGATTCGACGTGGTGAAGGAAGCGGACAAAGTCCGCCGATCCATCGGCGTGGCGCTGCAGGACGCCGCCATCGACCCCCTCATGACCGGCCGCGAACTCCTGAATCTGCAGGCCGTTCTCTACGGACTGTCGAAGAGTGCCGGCCGGGCGCGAGGCGACGAACTGCTCGAACGCGTCGGATTGACCGCGGCCGCCGAACGCCGTGTGGGCACGTACTCGGGCGGAATGCGTCGTCGCCTCGACCTGGCCCTGTCGCTCGTTCACGAACCCACCGTGTTGTTCCTCGACGAACCCACCACCGGGCTCGACCCCATGAGTCGACTCACCTTGTGGGAAGAGGTGCGACGCCTGAATCAGGCCGGTACGACCGTTCTTTTGACCACGCAATACCTCGAGGAGGCGGACCAGTTGGCCGACCGCATCGCGATCGTGGATCACGGGCGCATCGTTCGTGCCGGAGTCCCCCGCGATCTGAAGGCCCAGGTGGGCTCACCGACATTGTTCGTGAACGTCGATCAATCGCATGTCGACGGAGCACGGTCCACGCTGGCGCGTTTCGGAGAGTTGCGACCCTCGGCCGAAGGAACGTTGGGCGTCGGATTGTCACGCGGCGCCGAGGACGTGGCCGCCGTGGTTCGCGCGCTCGACGAAGCCGGCATCAAGGTGCGCCATCTGGAGCTGAACGAACCGAGCCTCGACGACGTGTTCGCCGAAGCCACCGGACATCGCTTGGAAGGAGCACAGTGAGCGTCGCGACAATGGCGCTCCACAGTGCGCAACTCACCAAGCGCAGCGTGCGAGGTCGTCTTCGTCAGCCGGCGGCTCTCGCCCCCGCCTTCATCTTCCCGTTGTTCTTCGCCGCACTCGGATCAGCCAGTTTCAATCGACTGGCCCAAGATCCGTATTTCAGTGCGAACATCGCCACCTCGTTCCTCAACTACGCGGTCGCCGGAGCGGTCGTGCAAGGCGTGCTGTTCGGGGCCACGTCGGCCGCGGGCGATCTCGCCACCGACATCGAGCAAGGTTTCTTCGAGCGCCTTCTCGCCTCCCCCATCTCGCGCGTGTCCATCGT
>RHCK01000301.1 GCA_010030605.1 Acidimicrobiia bacterium | reverse complement strand
GAAGGTGACATCGCGGGCGCGAATGGCATCACGCTTGCCCGCGATGTCACCTTCTCCGGACGCGGACCCACCTCGAACCAAAACAGCGGGGGACTGATCAGCATCGGTTATAACACCTTCACCGGCACCATCGGTATCGGCAGCGCTTCCACTGATGCCCGCATGTGGTCGGCTTATGGCACCACGACCTTGGCGGGCAACGTCCTCATCGGCGGCACGGGTCAGAACACCGTCTTTCAAGGGAACGGGAATTGGACCGTCACCGGCTTGGTGGGAGGCGCCGAAAGCAGCAATGACCGCTTCATCAAGGTAGGCAACCTGATCACCACGACCCTTTGGCTGAGGAACAGCGGCAACACCTTCGCGCAGTCGCTGCGAATCGATAACGGCACGGTGCGCGTGCAGGCCGCCGGCGCCCTGGGCGCCAACATCACCACGACCGCGCTGGACCTGAACAACGGGACGCTGGAGATCCGCTCGGACGCGCTTGCCGGCTTCGCGACGCGCAACCTTTCCTTCCGTGATAACACCACCGGCGCCATCTTCGTCGACCATGACGTGACCGGGCCGCTCGGGCTTGGTTCGGCGGCGATGAACCAGACGCTCTCGGCCAATTTCCTCCGCACCACCGCGACCAACGGAGCCACGCTGGTCTTCAACGGTCGCAACGGATACGGATATAGCTTCGGTTGGTGGGCCTTGGCGGGTAACGGCTCAACCACCCTCACCAACAGCACGAGCGGGCAGACTACGATCACGGGAAATATCAATTTCTCGAGCCGGACATCTGCGAGCACCTTGACCTTGCAGGGCGGCGGCGACTGGTCGGTCGCCGGACTGATCTCGGCGTCTGGCGCCCTGCATGCCTTCACGAAAGCAGGCAGCGGTCTCATCAATTTCAGCTCTTCCGCCGGCACGCTTTCCACCTTCACCGGCAATGCGAGCCTCAACGACGGCGTGACGCGCATCCGTTCGGTCGACCTGCTCAACAATACCTCGGCCAGCGCCGGTCGCATCGTGTTCGGCGGCGGCGCCCTCAGTTTCGTCGGCGCGCCGACCACGGGCGCCGGCGAGACCTGGACCAACAAGGTCTTGGATCTTAACGGCAACGCTTACGTTCAGGCTGACCAGACGGGGTCAGCTCCGACGGCCTTGGTCCTGCCGAACAACTTCGCGGCCAGTAGCACGTCTGCCAAGACTTTCAGTCTCGGTGGTGTTTCCGCCCCGGCGGTCATCAATCAGGTCACTGGACTTTTAACCAATACCCGAAACCTCACGTCCGTCACCAAGTACGGAAGTAATACCTGGGAAATCCAGGCGCCGACCAGTTATGGTTCTGCCGGCACGTTGAGTATCGCCGCTACCGGCACTTCGGCCACGACGACGGTCGTGCTGGCCTCCGGCACAACCACTCTGCTCAGGGTCGGACAGCCGATTTCTGGCGTCGGTATCCCCGTGGGGGCGACCATCGCGCAGATTTTCGATTCCAGCACCATTATCCTAAGCGATAGTCGCGTCGCCAGCTCCGCCGCCGATGCTGCCGTAGCAGTTGGCGTCGCCAGCGGCATCGTCACGAATCTGACCGCCACCGCTGCCAGCACGGGAACTACTAATCCGATCATTACTCTGGCCAGCACCGCCAATCTGGTTCCAGGGCAGAAGGTCACCAGTGCGAATCTGCCTGCCTCTCAGAATTGGTATATCCGAGATATCACTTCGGCTACCACCGTCACCCTTGTCAGCGGAATTGGCTCCAGCATAACCGCGGGTGCGGTCCTGCTCAACGAAGTCATCACCCCTCAGGCCAGCCCTAATTTCGGCGGCAACTTGACGATCTCGAACGGCATACTGCAGGCCACGGCGACGAGTGCGACCAGTGACATCATCAACTCGACCAGCAATCTGACTTTCGCCACCGATCCGGTCACCCTCATGGGCAATGCCGGCGGGACTTTCACTTATGTCGGTTTTTCCGGCGGTAGCACCGAAGTCCTCGGACGACTTACCCCCACGGCGGGACATGGCGTCGTCACCATCACGAATGGCGCTACTCCCTCGACGCTGACGTTCCTGGATCTCGGCACGCGCGGCGCCGGAGCGACTTTGGATTTCAAGCCAGGCACGGGCACGATCGGCTTCAACGGGACCTCGCCGACGCTGACCAATAGCGTGCTGCCAGGATATGCCACTTTCAACGGTGTGGATTTCGTGACGTTGAGCGGTAGCAACATCGCGCAGTATACCGGTCAGACGGCGTGGTCCGGGGCGCTGGCGCCGACG
>RHCK01000031.1 GCA_010030605.1 Acidimicrobiia bacterium | reverse complement strand
CTTGCCCTTGCGTTGGCGGCCCATCTCGCGATCGATCTCGCGCTGGGCGTCCTTCTTCGCGATCGCTTGGCGCTTGTCGCCCTTGGTGCGACCCTGGGCCAAGGCTAGTTCCACCTTGGCGCGACCGTCCTTGAAGTACAGGCTCAAGGGAACGAGTGCCAATCGTTCCTGTCCGACACGAGCGACCAGCCGTTCGATCTCGGCACGGTTCAACAACAGCTTGCGCGGTCGTGCGGGGTCGTGCGCACCCACGCCGTGGGCGAATTGATACGGCGCGATGTGCACGCCCTCGAGCCACACCTCGCCATTCACCAGTCGGGCGTAGGCGTCCACCAATTGCACGTGACCCTCGCGCAAACTCTTCACCTCGCTGCCTTGCAACATGATGCCGGCCTCGTACACGTCGAGAATCGTGTAGTCGTGTCGCGCCTTGCGGTTGCTGGCGATGAGCTTCGTTCCGGGACCGGACATGGGTGTGAGGTTACGGCGCGACCGTTGCCCCGTTACCCTGACCGCCGTGAACGGTGTGCCCGAAACGCAAGACGGGGGAGTGGTCGACTCGCTCGTCATCACCGATCAGGTTCGCGAAGCCATGGCCGATCTGGCGGTGCGCGAGTATCCGTTGGAGGCCTGTGGTCTGATGGCCGGTGCGCCGGGGTCCAACGAGATCGTGCGGTTCTTTCCCTGTCGCAACGTCGATCAGTCGGCGCGGGTGTACACCATCGACCCGCGCGACCATTTGCGTGCCGAACGCACCGCCGAGGATGAGGGACTCGAAATCCGCGGGGTGATGCACAGTCACACGCACACCGAGGCGTATCCCAGCCCCACCGATGTGGCACGTTCGGCTCGGTGAAGGATCGCATCGCCAAGGCCATGATCGAAGACGCCGAGAAGAACGGTCGTCTGTCGCCGGGTCAAACCATCATCGAACCGTCGTCGGGCAACACCGGAATCGCGTTGGCGGCCATCGCTCAGATCAAGGGTTACCCCATCAAGATCCTCATGCCGACGAGCGTGTCCATCGAACGCCGACAGATGCTCGAGATTTTCGGGGCCGAGATCATCCTCACGCCCGGTGAAGAGGGCAGCAACGGCGCCGTGGCGCGCGCCATCGAGATGGCTAAGGCCAACCCGGAATGGTGCTTCCTGTATCAATACGCCAACGACGCGAATCCGCGCGCTCACTACGAAAACACCGGACCCGAGATTCTGCGCGACTGCCCGGAGATCACCCACTTCGTGGCCGGTCTGGGAACCAGTGGCACGCTCATGGGCACCGGTCGTTTCCTGAAAGAACACAAGCCCGATGTGAAGATCATCGCCGTCGAACCACCGCTCGGTGAGCGCGTCGAAGGTCTGCGCAATCTCGACGAGGGGTACATTCCGCCGTTATTCGACAACTGGCACGGTTTCGACGTTCTCGATCGCAAGCGCGTGGTGCGCCCCCGCGAATCCATCGAATGGACGCGACGCATCGTGCGCGAGTGCGGCATCTTCGCCGGCATCAGCACCGGCGCGGCACTAGCCGGTGCGGCCAAGGTGGCCTCCGAGATCGAGGAAGGCACCATCGTGTTCATCGTCTGCGATGGCGGCTGGAAGTACCTCTCGACCGGGGCGTACACCGACGATCTCGACGAGGCCGAGGCCCGCGCCGAGAAAATCATCTATTTCTGATCCCGGCTCCGCACATTTCGGGCACGGTCTACCGTTCATGTGTATATGAACTCCGTCCCGGTGCCCCTTCCCGCCAACCGGCGTGACACCCGCCGCCGATTCGAGCAGTGGGTGAAACATCCCGGTTGCGGTGCGAATCTGATGTCGGCCGTGCACAACGTGAAGATGGGATCGGTCGCCCGACGTGAGAACCCGGCGGCACCCAAGGAAGGTCAGTCGGTGTTCGCGCTCGCTCGTGGTCGTCGATTCGAAGCGGGTCTGGTGGCCAACAACGGCGAACGACTTTTGAAGGCGATGTCGGCCAAGGAGATGTTCTCCCGACCCGATCCGCACTTTCTCGACTTCCGCATCTCCATCAACGGCGGTCCGCTCGCCGACATCGACGACGCCATCGACCACACCGAAAAGTTCCTGAAGGTGCTGGCGCGTGATCGCGCGTTCGAGGGCGTCGTGTCCAGCGCCACCGTGCGAATTCCCAAGGGCGTGATGTTGCCCGAAGCGACCCTCATCATCGACGCTCTCGCGGTCACCATCGTCGACGGACGGCCGTCGTTGTGCGTGGGCGAAATCAAGACGTACGCCGATCGAGGCGGACACACGTCGAAGTCCGATCTGGCGCACGCCCGTGCGCAGATGGGTTTGTACGTTCACGCACTGGCGATGGTTCTCGAACAATTGGGTCTGGCCGACGACATCGCGTTGTCCCTCGAGGGTTTTCTCGTGCTCACCCGTCCGGGTTCCAACAACGCCGTTGTGCGCGTCGGCGAAGATCTGCGATTCCAAGCCGAACGCGCTCGCAAAGGATTCGAATTGATGGAGTCCGCGGCCAGCGACATGTCGCACTTGGTCGGCGACGACGACGGCGAGGGGGCCACCAACCTGTTCGACATGGTGTTGGCCGCTCCAACCTCGTTCGCCGATGCGTGCCTGTCCTTCTGCGAACGAGCACCATCGTGTTATGCCCGCGCGTTGGCCGAGGGCGACGGCGCGGCACTGGGCGATGATGTCAGTCAATTCCTCAACGGTCTCTCCTTGCACCGTGCTGACGAATTGATCGGCGGGGCTCGACCGCGCAACGACATCGAACGCGATTTTCTGCGACGAATGAACGATCCCTTGGATGGTGGTTCATGACGAACGAACTTCGCACCACCCGGCGACTGCTCGCGTGGCACGAGGGACGTCCCCTGCCGCGCGGCGAGAAGGTGAACGTTCACGTGGGCGACGACGACGAGATCCTGTGTTTGTCGTTCATTCGCATGGGAGGTGAGTCGTTGCCATGGGGCGTGGCCCTTGGTCGACCTCACGAGGATCCCCGCATCTTCACTGTCCCTGATCCGCGTGATCGCGATCTGGTCGCCGACATGATGATCGAGGTTGGTCGTTTGGTTCTGGCCCACTTCGGTCACCCGTCGTACGCCCCCGATGTCGACGACGCAATGAGCGTGTACGAGTTCCGGCAACTCTGGGTGCCCGGTACGTCGCACCTCGAGCTGCTCCATTCCATCGCCTTCGCGTACGCCCGCACCACGTGGGAACGTCCCGACGTCGACGTGCTGCGAGCGCTCGGAAATCTCGCGAACTGTTTGTTCGTGGACTCGCAACGCCCCGGGCAGCAGACGGTGGTCGTCGCTCCCACGGCGTTGACGACGGCATTCGACTTTCCCAGTGCGCCGGTGCGGCAGGCGCACCTCGGGCATCTTCTGGGTTGGATGGGCAAGGAGAAATCGCGGGACTCCCGCCTCCGCGCGGCGACCGAAGCCGAGAAGGCATCCGTTGCGGCATCACTCGATCCCGATTTCGAGCGAGCCGAACTCGAACCTCGTGTCGAACGTTGGAACTCGGTTCCTCGGGATCAACGAGTGGCCAAAGGCAAGAAGGCGGCGCGCGAGATACATGCATCGATCGCCGAACAACTCCTTCACCGACATTCGCTCGTCGTCACCACCATCGAACGACTTCGTCGTGACCCGCGCGGTGCGAACGATGGTCTGTCCGATTTGGTCCGTATCGGCACCGAGAAGTTCGGTCGACTGTGGTGGGACCAAGTGTTTCGCGAACGTTCGTCCGACCCATCCGAACGTCCCTATTGGCCCGGTCTGCGTGGCGATGTCAACGCTCGACAAGCGGCGTTCGCGTATCAACAGCGGGTGGCGGCGGCGCGCCAGGCCACGCACTCGTTGGTGCACGGTGATCGCGAACTGCAAGAAGAGGAACTGCGTCGTGGCCACGGAGTGCGCGCCAAGGTCGTGGCGGTCGAGAGCGGCGGCGCCCGATGGACGCTGGTGCACGATTTCCCCGATCTTCCCGACATCAAGGTGGGTGGTTCATTGGCCATTGCCGGTGCGCCGAAGTTGCAGGTGAAGGTTTTGTCGTACTCGATCGAGGATCGAACCATCGCCGTTGCGCCAGGTTGGTCGGCTCCCAAATATTCGACCGGACCGATGGCCAAGCGGGCCGGCGATCCGACGTGGCGGGGTCGGCGTTTGATTCTGATCGAGGACTTTCCGGTGCATTTCACCGAGAGCCTCAGCTATCGCATCACCGCGGCGACGGAAAGCGGATTCGACATCCTCGATTACTTCCGCCGCAACATCGCGTCCGAGATGGAGCAGGCGGAATTGGATGCCGTCGATCTCGACGTGATCGATGGAGGTGCCGAATGAGCTCCGTCGTCCGCGCCTTGCGCTCCTTCGTTTCTGGTTCGGGGGCGATCGCCGTGGTGAAGGCGCCCCCGGGGTCGGGCAAGACCTACACATTGGTGGAGTCACTCGACGCCGGCATCAAAGGACGTCAACGAATCGTCTTGGCGGCACAGACCAACAACCAGGTCGACGAAATTTGTGGTCGTATCGCGGCCCGCTACGACAAGCAGACCGTCATTCGTTTTTCCAGTTCCGGTTATCAACGCCCCGCGAACACGAACGACAGAGTGGTGTACATCGATCGCAAGAACGCCATCCCCGATGGTCCGCTCGTGATGGTGGGCACGGTGGCCAAGCTTGCTCTCTCGAAGTTCGATGGAGACTTCGACATCATTTTCGTCGACGAGGCGTGGCAGATGGCGTGGGCCGATTTCCTTCCCATGCGTCATGCCGCCGACCGTTACGTCTTCATCGGCGACCCCGGACAGATTCCGCCGACGGTGGCCATCGACGTCGATCGGTGGGAGTCGTCGGATCACCCGCCGCATCAGGCCACCCCCACGCTCATCCTCTCCAATCCGAACCTCGCGCCGTTGCGCACCGAACTGAGATTGCCCACCTGTCGCCGACTTCCCTTCGATTCGGTGCAACTCGTGAATCGCTTCTACGACTTCGAGTTCGACAGCGACGCGAAACAAGGTGAGCGCTTCATCCGGCCAACCAAGAACGTTCGCTCGGGTGGACCGGCCGCCGACGCGGTCGACGCGGCACTCGTCGCGATGAATGCGTCCCGACATCCCTCGACCACCAGCATTCTCCAAATGCCCACGCCCGCCGCCGGACTTCCGGTGGGCACCGACATCGAATTGGCGCGATACACGGCCGCTGTCGTCGCTCGGCTCATCGAACGTCGTTGCGAGGTGTCGACGGCGCCCGATGAGAAGAGTGCCCCTCGCATGCTCCGTTCGGCCGACATCGGCGTGGTGTCGACGCACAACCTCATGAACACCGCCATTCAGAACGAATTGCGCGCCCTGTCGTCCAAGTACGCCGACATTCGGGTGACCACTCCCGAGCGTTGGCAGGGTCTGGAGAAGCCGGTCATGGTCGCGGTGCATCCGCTTTCGGGGGTGATGTCTCCGTCCGCGTTCGACTTGGAAACCGGTCGCTTGTGCGTGATGTCGTCTCGTCACCAAGCGGCGTGTTTCTTCGTGACTCGCGATCACGTGAGCGACACCCTCGATGATCATCTCCCTCTCGCCGATCAGGCGCTCGGAGCCCTCGATGCCGTCGGCAAGGGTCATGCGCTCCATCGCGAGTTTCTCGCTTATCACCGTGAAAGGAATCTCATTGTCTGACCTGAACCCGTCTGGCCTGAACCCGTCCGAAACCAAGATCCGAATCCCTGTTGGCGCAACGGGAGATGGTCGGTTCACCACCGAGTGCGCACACCGCGAGGTGAACAATCGCAATCACGCGTACGACGATCTGCCGCGCACCGAACCGAGCGCGTTCGTGCAGTTGCTCATGGAGCAAGGTTTCGCGCACGAGTCCGAGATCTTCTCGAGGCTCGAGACCGAACACGGAGTCGTGCGTCTACCGGCGATGGGCGCCGACGATCTGGTCGACGAAACGGCCACGATGATGCGCAAAGGTGCGCGACTCATCCTGGCGGGCGGACTTCCCACGGTGTCGGGGCGTTCGGGAAAGCCCGACATCTTGATACGGGTGGAGCAACCCAGTCGCAATGCAGCGTGGGGATACGTTCCGGTCGACGCCAAGAGTCATCGCGGTTTCGACGGAAAGGCCAAAGCGAAATCGTGGCTCATCGGGTCGACCACATCGCCGTTCCTCGAGACCACCGTCGCATCAGATGTCATCGGCACTCCCGTGCTCGATGATTCACTCCAGTTGGCCCATTACTGGGAGATGCTGTCGGAGCTGGGTTGGGTTCCGAGTGTCGACCCCATCGGAGGAATCTTCGATGTCGATTTCCAACTGGTGTGGCGACGACTCGACGAGGCGTTGTGGCGATACGAGCATCCGGGAACGGGCGCATCGTCTCCACGAAGTGCGCTCGAGATCCTCGACATCGAATGGTCGTTCCGCTGGGAGGCCATCGCACGCATGCTCGATGGTCAAACGCCGATCACCGAGCCGATCCTGCACGGAAGCTGCGCAACTTGTCCGTGGAAGAACGTGTGTTACGACGAACTTCGGGAATCGGAACACGTTTCGTTGATCGCCGGAGTGACGAAGGCTCACGTCAAGAAGTTGGCGCTCATCGGTGTGCGCACTCAGACCCAGTTGGCGAATCTCGACGTGCGCACCGCATCGGTGTTCGATCGAGCGCACGCCGTCAACATCGACCTGACCAAGTACCGACTCATGGCCACCGATCATCCGAATCAGGACGATTCGGTGAAGGAACTCACGGGCCGAAGCCGCAAGGCTCTCGATTTCTTGGAAGCGGAAGGGTTCATCTCGGTGTCCGATCTGGCGACCCTCGACCAAACGTTGGCCGAACTGCCGTGGTTCTCCAATGTCACCCGACGCATCGATTCGGCCCGGGTGCGGCTGCATCCCGACGGACTGCCGCATCTTCCTCGCGGCGAAGTGGTTCCGCCGGTGTCGCGCGCCGACATCGAGATCGACGTCGACATGGAGAACTCCGACGTCGTGTACTTGTGGGGAACCAACGCGACCGTCCGGAACGGGGCGAGTGCTCCGTCGAGCGTTCGTGAGGGTTATCGACCCTTTCACACCTTGGCCGGGGGTCACGCGAACGAAGCGGAGGCCTTCGTGGCCTTCTGGAAGTGGATGCACGACGTCATCGACGAGTGCGAACGCGGCGGGAACTCCGTTCGCTTCTACTGCTACACCGACGCCGAGAACACGCGCATGCACGAGATCGCGGGTCGCTGGCCCGATTTCCCCGGAGTTCCGAGCCACGACGAGATCGACGCGTTCTGTGCTTCGGAACATTGGGTCGATCTGAAGGCGAACGTCGACTCGCTCATCTGGCCCACCGACACCCTCGGGTTGAAGAAGGTTGCTCCGTTGGCCGGATTCGCGTGGCGCGACGAGGATGCCGGCGGCGACAACTCGATTCTCTGGTACGAGATCGTGGTCACGACCGATGACGAGAGTCAGCGACGCGAGATGAGCGACAAGTTGCTCCGCTACAACGAGGACGACGTTTTGGCCACCAAGGTGTTGCGCGAATGGATCGACGACGGCCTCAACGGTCGGGGACCGGTGTTTCGAAGCGTCACCGAACTCGACGAAATGTACGAGTGAGCCGTCGACTGGTCATCGCCCGACCACCAATGTCACGAGTCCGACGACCATCACGGCTGACGAGACCAGTCTGCGCACGCCACTGCTTTCCTTCAGCACTTTCCATCCGATGAACGTGGCGAACACCACGCTCGATTCGCGCAACGCCGTCACGTATCCCACCGGAGCCCGGCGCACGGCCAACAGCACCATCCAATATGTGACGAGCGACGCCAGTCCGGTGAGGGCGTACTGTTTCCACATCGGGGCGATGCTGGCGCGCATGTCGGTCCAGCGTTTGCGGAACACTCCCTGGATGGTCGTGCCAATGCCGCCGGTCACGAAGATTGCCATGGCGTACGCACTGCCAACGGTCGACCGCGATCCCTTGCTGTCGATCACGGTGTAGGCGCCGATCAAAAAACCCACGATCAGCGCGGGCCACACATGGGCCCAGTCGACATGGCCGGCGAGCAACACCAGACCACCGACCACGATCAGAATGCCGATGATCGACACCGGCGAGAGATGATCGGACAGGAACAACACACCACCGATCGCGGCGAAGAGCGCCCCACCTCCGCGAGCGATGGGATACGTCACGCTGAAGTCGGCGACGTCGTACGTCTTGGCCAATCGTCCGATGTAGAAGGCGTGCACGGCACCGCTGGCGGTGGCCCAACCCCAGGCGCTCCATCCGAGATCGCCCGTCACCGTGGCCACCACGGCGTAGGGCAGTCCGATCAAGCCGCCGGCGGAGAACAGTCCCCATAGAGCCAACCAACGATCGCCCGACTGTTTGATACGCAGGTTCCAGCCGGCGTGAAGAACGGCCGCGCCGAGCGCCAGAACCGTGGCGATGAGCACGATGTCTCAGGACTCGCGGGGAATCGTGAATTGAATCGAGGCGCGCGTGTCGATGTACGGCGCCGTGTACTTCTCGATGAAGATCTTGTGGTCGGGATGGTCGCGATAGATGAGGTAATCCTCGACGCTGTCGAACTCGGCGGTCACCGCGAAGTCGTACGTCCCCGGATTGATGCCCAGATTCGCTCCGTAGTGGTAGGAGCGGATCTGCGGAATCTTGGGCCGCAATTCGGCCAAGGCGACAGCGGTGCGTTCGGCGTGGTCGGCGGGCGTGTCGGGCTTCCAGTTGAAGAGCACGATGTGTCGGATGCGGGATGCGGACATGCCGCAAATCTAAACGGCACTCCGCGATCGCTGGGCATTCTCCGGGTCGACCGCGATGCGAAGCACAATGGACGGCAATTCTCGTAGCCTCTCCACCGTGAACTCCGCCGCCGACATCACCGGACCGATCGGTCTGTTCGACTCCGGCTTTGGCGGTCTCACCGTGGCTCGCGCGGTCATCGACTTGCTGCCCAACGAGGACGTCATCTACATCGGGGACACCGGTCGCTACCCGTATGGCGACAAGGACCCCAACGATGTGCGCGCGTACGCACGTGAACTGGCGTGGAGCTTGGTGCGTGACTTCGGGGCCAAGGCGATCGTGGTCGCCTGCAACACCGCGGCGGCCGCCTTGCCGGTGCACGAACTGGAAGCCGAGTTCGCCGCCGAAGGTTTGAGCGTGCCCATTCTCGGCGTCATCGAACCCGGGGCCCGGGCGCTCGTGCATTCCACGCGATCGGGCGACATCGGTGTCATCGGAACCATCGGAACCATCGGATCGGGTGCCTACGATCGCGCGGTCGCTCGGGCGGGTATCGGTGCCACCATTCGCCTCACCAGCGCGGCTTGTCCGGGTTTCGTGGAGTTCGTCGAGCGCGGTCGCACGTCGGGGCCCGAAGTGATTCTTCTCGCCGAGCGTTTGTTGGCTCCCATTCGCGATGCCAAGGTCGACGCGCTGTTGCTGGGTTGCACGCACTATCCCTATCTCGCTCGGGTCATCACCGAGGTTCTGGGAAGCGACGTGATCTTGGTGTCATCGGCCGACGAAACCGCGTTCGCCCTTCGTGAACAACTGGGTGGGATGGGCTTGTTGCGACGCGACGACCATGTGCCTCGACATCGATTCATGTCGAGTGGGGACGTGTCATGGTTCCAAACACTCGGCCAGAAACTGTTGGGACCCGAATTGGCCAACGCCGAAACCTGGACCCCGCGCTGAACACCAACCATCCAACTCGAATCACCTTCGACAACACCACAACAACGGAGAAGACATGAGCAACACCGGACATCGCGCCGACGGACGGCACCACGACGAACTACGCCCGCTCTCGTTCGAGCGTGACTTCACCGAGATGGCTGCCGGCAGCGTTCTGGTGTCGTTCGGTCGTACTCGAGTGCTGTGTACCGCCAGCGTCGACGAGGACGTGCCCCGTT
>RHCK01000004.1 GCA_010030605.1 Acidimicrobiia bacterium | reverse complement strand
CTCGATACCCGCGGGAGTGTTCAGGCGATCGACCTCGGTTTGCAGTTCGTCGGTGGCCCGTTTGATCGTTTCCAGCTCCTCGGTTCGAGCGTCGATCTCGTCACGTTGACCGAGCCACGACGTGGCGGGGAGCACCAGAAACGAATTGCCGAAGGAGATGACCACGACGATGGCTCCGATCACCATCAAGGTGCGTCCGATCAGTTTGGGAAGCAGGCGTTCGTGACGAGGAGTGGGGCGGGTGTGATCGGCGACGGCCTTGGAGAGCCGACCTCGTTTGCGTGTCTTTCGCGCGGTGGCGCGCGGGATACTGCTGGTCTTGTTGCCGCGCGCCATACCGACATTCTGCCGGTTCGCGGTCGATCGGTGGTGTCACGTCCCGACGGGACGCCGAATCATGCCAACGGCGCCAGTGCGGCGCGACCCCGAAACGCGGCGGTCTCACCGAGTTGTTCTTCGATGCGCAGCAATTGGTTGTACTTGGCAACGCGGTCGCTGCGAGCGGGTGCGCCCGTCTTGATCTGACCGCAGTTCGTGGCCACGGCCAAATCCGCGATCGTGGAATCCTCGGTCTCTCCACTGCGATGACTCATCACGCTCGTGTAGCGGTGGCGCGTGGCGAGTTCGACGGTTTCCAAGGTTTCGGTGAGCGATCCGATCTGGTTCACCTTCACGAGGACGCTGTTGCCCACCTTGCGTTCGATTCCCATCGCGAGCCGCGCCGAGTTGGTGACGAACAGGTCGTCGCCCACCAACTGCACTTTGTTTCCGAGTTCGGCGGTGAGCGACGCCCATCCGTTCCAGTCGTCCTCGGCCATGCCGTCCTCGATCGACACGATGGGATAGGTCGCAACCAATCGCGCCCAATAGTCCACGAGGTCGTCGCTCGACAGAACCATTCCTTCGCCGGCGAGGTGGTAGCGGCCGTCCTTGTACAACTCACTCATCGCCGGATCGAGCGCGATTGCAATGTCGGTTCCCGGGGTGAATCCGGCCGCCGAGATGGCTTCGACGAGGATGCGGATGGCGTCCTCGTTCGTGGCGAGATTGGGTGCGAAGCCGCCTTCGTCACCGACCGCGGTGCTGAGGCTCTTGCCGTGCAGGATCTTCTTGAGTTGGTGGTACGTCTCGGTGCCCCAACGCAACGCCTCGCGGAAACTCGGGGCGCCGACGGGCATGATCATGAACTCTTGGAGGTCGATGGTGTTGTCGGCGTGAGCGCCACCGTTGATGACGTTCATCATCGGGACGGGCAGAACGTGGGCGTTGGGTCCGCCGACGTAACGCCACAAGGGCAGATCGAGTGCTTCGGCGGCCGCGCGCGCCACGGCAAGGCTCGTGCCGAGGATCGCGTTGGCACCGAGACGAGCTTTGTTCGGGGTGTCGTCGAGATCTTTCAACACCGTGTCGACCATGCGCTGTTCGAGGGCGTCGCACCCGATGAGTGCGCCTTCGATTTCTCCGTTCACGAAACCGACCGCTGTGAGGACGCCTTTGCCGCCGTAGCGACGTCCGCCGTCGCGCAGTTCCACCGCTTCATGCTCGCCGGTACTCGCTCCCGACGGGACCATCGCACGACCGCGGGCGCCGGACTCCAGTTCGACCTCCACTTCGACGGTCGGATTGCCGCGCGAATCCAAAACTTCGCGTCCGGTGATGCTGATGATCTCGGTCATGCTCACAAACTAGTGACCGAGGACGTCCGGTCCCTCACGAACCCGCGCGACCCTCGGCCGCCGTGCGCCTGACATTGGTCACCTCGCGCAGGGCCACCTCGGGGTCGATGCCGCGGCGTCGACATTCGGCCACCACCGCCAGGAGGTGTTCGCCGAGGTCGGTGACATGGTCGAGTGAAACTTCGGGAACCCGCATGTCGAGATCGGCCTTGGCGGCCTTTTTCAAGACGGAACTCGCGTACGACAACGACCCCGCCGATGAGGCAACCCCATCGAACGGTCCGCCATGGTCTCCGCGTGCCTCTTTCTCCGCGCGTTTGATGGCATCCCACGACGCCACCAGATCGTCGGCGGAACCACCAGCGAACACGTGGGGATGGCGACGAACCAACTTGTCGTTGATTCCACGCGCAACGTCACCCATCGTGAATCGTCCGTCTTGTTCGGCGATCGCCGCGTGAAACTCGATCTGGTAGAGCAGGTCGCCCAACTCCTCGACGAGATGGTCGTCGGTCGATGGATCGTCGGGATCGAGAGCCAGGATCGCGTCGACCACTTCATGCGTCTCCTCGAGGAGATACGTGATGAGGGAACGATGCGTTTGTTCCATGTCCCACGGGCATTGCTCGCGAAGAGTGCGCGCCAAACGATGGAAGGCGACCAGTTCGGTTCCAACCGGCGCCGCCAAGGCCGGAACGTAAATCGACGTCAGATGGTCGGCCTCGAGCGTTCGGTCCAGTTCACTCCACGACACGCGTTCGACTCGCTCGTCCGCCAGTCCGAGATGATGAAGAATGACAACTTCGGATGCATCGTTCGTCGCATCGATTGTGTCCTCTGCGGCCAACTTGATCTCGGACAGCACCCAATTGGCATGACAATGCGCGATCAACATCGGGCCGTCGATTCCGGCGGCATCGGTGGCGAACGTGTGGCCGTCGACGAGGGTCACGCGTTCCTCGATCGGATCGATTCCGAGGCGGGACCACGCCATCTCCAGGAATCCGATCGCGGGGTTGACGATGCATTGCACTCGTTCGTCGCGCATGAGGCCCCGCACCGTTCGCTCGAGAATCAACGGCGAGCCGGGGACCGCGTACAGGATCGATCCATGTTCGGTCGCTCGTTCGATCAAGGTTTCCACGATCGCGTCGTACACCTCATCGAAGGAGTCGGCACTTTCGTACAGATGGTCGAAGGATGATGCATCGGGAACGACGTGGGCACTGGGATGGCGGATGGTGCGCACCCAACGATGACGGTGCGCGGCGATGCGATCGAGAGTGTGTTGCGAGACGTATTCGGTTCCGGCGGGTCCGAGCCCCACGATCTCGACCGTGGGCAGGGAACCGGAGGACGACATCAGCCGAGAGAAACGACCGTGCCGGACGTCGAGTTCCAGCGGCCGTATTCGGCGTCGATCCAAATGCGAGCCGATGCGAGCGCCTCGCTGGAGGCGGTTTGTGACGCTTGCGCTCCGAAGATATCGACCAGGTCGTCGGCCACTTCATCGAAGGGGCGTTGAAGCACGACGGCCCAACCGGTGTCGGTGATCTCGAAGGGTTGTGACACTTCGCCGATGGCGGTGGCACCGAGCGCGTCGACGAACGACGGCGCCACCGATTCGACGACGTTGGAAAACTCGAGACAGTTGCTTCCCGCGGTTCCGGTCAGAATTCCCCCATCGGCCCCCGACGGATCGATAGAAACGTCGGCGGCGACATCGGCGAACTCTTCGCCCGCGAAGAGTCGCAGAGCGACGGCGTCGATTTCTTCCTTGGTGGCCACCAGAATCGCTCGCACGCATACCGCACCGGACGAAGACGCCCCAGATTCATAGAGCGATTCCATCTCCTGCAGTTCGGGGGCGAAAACCTCGCTCAATTTCGCGGTGACCGCGGCGTTCCAGATGAAGAAAGTTCGCACGCGTTCGTCGGCCTCGGCGAAGCCGGGCTGGGCGTCGAGAATCTGGCCGGCGGCGGAGAGATCCTCGTCGGTGACCGACACGCCGGCCGCTTCGAGTAGTCCGACGTTCACCGTGGTGGAGACCCACGTGGTGAGGAGATTGCGTGCGAGATCGGCCGACACGGTTCCGGATGGGTTGAATCCTCCTTCACCCGCCGATTCGGCGTAACCAACGATCAAGTCATCGAGCTCGTCGGCGGACAAGGAACGACCGTCGACACGAGCGGCGTCGTTCGACGTGGTGGAGCAGGCGGGAAGCACCAGCACCGAAGCCGCGACGACGATGGGGGCGATTCGACGAAACGTGAGCACGTCGACAAACTACTTGCCGGCGACGGCGGTGTTGGGATCGACGACCCAACCGTCGTCCGGGATGACCAGTTCGCGCAAGAATCCCACGAGAAATTCGGCAGGCTCGGCACCACGGGGGATCGGGATCACCAGTTGGCGCGCCGCTTCCTTGTGAATGGCGTCGCGGTTGAGTCTCTTGAGCCGAATCGACTCACTGGTTTTCAGATCAAGTGGTCCGATGCGCGCTTGCGACGTGGAGATCGACAACTCGTTGAGGCCGAGTCGGTGACACTCCGCGCGCAACATCGCCACCATCAACAGGGCTTCGGCGGGTACCGGAAGCGGACCGTAACGGTCGAGCCATTCGTCACGAATGTCGCCGACCTCCTGAGGCGTCGTCACCTGAGCGAGTCGGCGGTAGGCCTCGAGGCGTGACTCCTCCTTGGTGATGTAGTCCTTGGGTAGGTTCGCCGTCGTCGGTACATCGAGACGAATCTCGGACGGCTCCCGCACGGGCTCGCCCTTCATCTCGCCCACGGCCTCGGTGACCATTTGGCAGTACAAGTCGTAACCGACGGCCGCGATGTGCCCGCTTTGGGCCTCGCCGAGCAGGTTGCCCGCACCGCGGATCTCGAGATCGCGCATGGCGATCTTGAAGCCACTTCCCAGCTCGGTCGATTCACCGATGGTGCGCAGACGCTCGTACGCCTCCTCGCTGAGTGACTTGTCCCGAGGATGAAAGAGATAGGCGTACGCCCGTTGACCACTTCGCCCGACTCGCCCGCGGAGTTGATGCATCTGACCCAGCCCCAGAAGATCGGCGCGTTCGACGACGAGAGTGTTCACCGTCGGCATGTCGATGCCACTTTCGATGATGGTGGTGCACACCAACACATCGAAGTTGCCCTCCCAGAAATCCAAGACCACTTGCTCGAGCGATCCCTCGTCCATCTGTCCGTGGGCGATGGCAATACGGGCTTCGGGGACCAATTCGCGCAAACGCATCGCGCATTCTTCGATGGACTGCACCCGATTGTGCACCCAGAAGACCTGACCCTCTCGCAACAGTTCGCGGCGAATGGCTTCCACGGCGACCCGTTCGTCGTAATGGCCGACGAAAGTCAGGATCGGCTGACGGTCGGCGGGTGGTGTTTGCAGAAGACTGAGGTCGCGGATGCCGACGAGGCTCATCTCGAGTGTTCGGGGGATGGGCGTCGCGGTGAGGGTGAGAACGTCGACGTCGTTCTTGAGATGCTTCATCGATTCCTTGTGCTGCACGCCGAACCGTTGTTCTTCGTCGACGATCAGTAGTCCGAGGTTCTTGAAGGTGATGCCTTTCGACAACAGGCGGTGTGTGCCCACGACACAATCGATCTCTCCGCTGGCGAGCCCGGCCACCACCTTGTTGGCTTCGGCGTTGGTGAGGAACCGCGAAAGAACCTCCACTCTGATGGGGTAGCCAGCGAAGCGATCGGAGAAGGTGTTGCCGTGTTGTGATGCCAGCAACGTGGTTGGCACGAGAACCGCGACCTGTTTCCCGTCCTGAATGGCCTTGAACGCCGCGCGCACGGCGACTTCGGTCTTTCCGAAACCGACGTCGCCGCACACCAAACGGTCCATGGGGAAGGGTCGTTCCATGTCGGCTTTGGTGTCCTCGATCGCCTTCTTTTGGTCCGGCGTCTCGACGTAAGGGAAGGCTTGTTCCATCTCGAATTGCCACGGAGTGTCGGATCCGAACGCGTGTCCGCGCGCATTGACGCGCTTTTGATAGAGCACCACCAACTCCTGAGCGATGGCGCGAACCGCGCTACGCACTTTGGCCTTGGCTTTGGCGAAGTCGCCACCACCGAGACGATTCAACGTGGGAGTTTCGCCCCCGACGTAATGGCGCACGGCGTCGATTTGGTCCGAGGGTAGATACAACTTGTCGGTGCCCTTGTACGCCAACACCAGGTAGTCGCGCTCGACTCCGGCGACCGTCATCTTGGTCATGCCCTCGTACTTGGCCACGCCGTGGATGTAGTGCACCACGTAATTGCCGGGCTTGAGATCCTCGAAGATCGTGTTGCTCTCGCGGCGTTTGGCGCGGGGACGGCGGTGAGAAGTTCGTCGGCCGGTGATGTCACTCTCGGTGATGACGGCGATGCGCGCCGACGGAACGGAGAATCCACGATGCAGTTGCGCCACCACCACGATTCCGCCGCGTCCGGAGAGGTCGGGCTTCGTTCCGGGTCGAGCGAGATCGAGTTGCAATCCGGCGTTGGCGAAGCTGTCGGCGAGTCGTGTCGACGACACCTCGCTGTCGGCGGCCACCACCACGCGAAATCCGTCCGCCAAGAGTTGTTTGATGCGCGCGGTTAGTCCGTCGCCCCCCGCGCCTCCCATGGCACCCCAGCCCGACGCCTCGAGCAACGGAACATCCGGACCATCGGCAACGGGAATCAGATTCCATGATCCGCGTGTTTCGCCGAGCAAACGATCGGGTTCCTGATACAAGCGGGGGAACTCTCGATCCGCATCGCTCGCCCACGTCGACGCCAGGGTCTTGGCAAGATCGGCTTCCTCGGCGAGGAGGTCGACGGCTCGATCGCGCATGCGTCGAGGTTCCAACAGGATCATTTTCGAACCACGTGGAAGAACGTCGGTCACGAGGAGGGGAGACTCGGTGAGCCACGGAAGCCAACTCTCCATGCCGTCGAAGAGGGCGCCTTCGGCGAGCCGTTCCCATTGCTCGCGTCCCCACGGTTCGGACGCGATGAGCGACGTCGCGCGGTCGCGCACGTTCGATCCGAGGATCAATTCGCGAGCGGGGAAGATGATGGCCTCGTCGAGGTCGAGATCGCTTCGCTGGTCGTGCACCGAGAAGGTGGTCAATCGATCCACTTCGTCGCCCCACAAGTCGATGCGAATCGGTGCGTCGGCCGTCGACGGGAACACGTCGATGATCGCTCCTCGGCGAGCCACTTCGCCGCGATGCTCGACCAGTTCCTCGCGCCGGTAGCCGCCATGAACGAGCGATCTCATCAACTCGTCCGGGTCGAGGGTGTCGCCCTTGCGGATGATCACCGGATCGGTGGTGGGTGTGTCGGGCCCGAGTTGTTGCAGAAGTGCGCGCATGCTGGCCACCACGATGCGCGGCGTGCGAGATTCCTCGCGCAATCGCCACAACACCTCGAGACGACGTCCCATGGTTTCCACCGAAGGGCTCACCCGTTCGAAGGGCAACGTCTCCCACGCGGGGAACAGAACCACGTCGTTCGCCGGAACCAATGCCGTGAGGTCCTCGGCGAGTTGGGTGGCCATGGTGCCGGTGGGGCATGCCACCACCACCGGGCGACGACCGGTGAGTTCGGCGAGCGCGGCAATGGCCACGGCCCGTGCCACTTCGGGCACGGCGAGGGTTCCGTCGGCCGATCCAATGAGCGACGTCAGTGCCTTGTCGTCGCGTAGTGCGGCTGGCAAGGAAGCGAGCACGCCGGCGTTCTGATCGAAAACACTCATGTTCGCGCCGATCACAACGAGTTGAACTTGTTCATCGCGGCGTCGATGCCCGTGGACATGATCGCTTCCACGGCGTCGGCCGCGACGTTCACCGCGACATCGAGCAGTTGACGTTCGGCGGTCGGGACCTTCTTCAGAACATGGTCGGCACCTTGTTCTTTGTTCGCGGGCTTGCCCACCCCGATGCGAACGCGGATGTAGTCCTGAGTTCCGAGGTGGCTGGTGATCGAGCGCAATCCGTTGTGGCCACCGAGACCTCCGCCGACTTTCAGACGAACGGTGCCCGGCGGCAGATCGAGCTCGTCCTGAACGACGATCAGGCCCTCGTGTCCGGCGAAGCCGTAGCGCTTGATCAGTTTGCGCACTGCTTGGCCGCTCTCGTTCATGAAGGTGGTGGGGAACGCCAACACCGCGCGCTTGTCGCCGATGCGCACCTCCGACACCAGTGCGTTGTCGCGACCGCTCTTCAAGGAGTCGCCATGACGACGCGCCAGCTCGACCACCGTCTCCTCGCCAACGTTGTGGCGCGTACGTGCGTATTGCTTGCCCGGATTACCGAGACCGATGACGAGAGCGTCGAAGGGCGAGGACTTGGCGCGGGTGGAGTCACCCGATCGGCCGAGCAGGCCCATGATGAGCGTCAGGACTTGGGCTTGGCATCACCAGCGGCCGGGGTCTCCTCGGCGGCGGCCACCGGTGCGGCCTCGGCCTTGGATCCAGCGATCGCGGTGACGATCGGAAGTTCGGGATCTCCGAGCGCACGGGTGCCGGCGGGGAGGGAAATCTGACCCAAGCGGATGACGTCGCCGGGTTGCATGGCGGTGATGTCGATCGAGATCTCGCTCGGCATGTTGGCCGGGGTGGTGACGATGTCGATGGTGTCTTGCGACGGATCGACCAGTCCGCCCTCGGCGAGAACAGCCTTGGCTTCACCGACCAAGCGCACCGGCACGGCGATGGTGAGCTCTTCGCTCATGTTGATGCGCAGGAAGTCGACGTGGGCGACGGTGCGACGCACGGGGTGTCGCTGCATGTCCTTCACGACGGCGGGGTACGAGTTGCCGTCGACCTTGATCTCGAGAATGGTGTTGGCGCCCGCGGCGCCGGACAAGGCGATGCGCAGGTCGCGACGATCGACGATGACCGACACCGGTTCCATGCCCTGGCCGTAGATGACCGCGGGGATCTTCTCATCCCGGCGGATGCGACGAGCTTCGGCGCTACCGGAGAGACGACCGGGGGTGGCAACAAGAGTGGTGGACATGACGCGGCCTTTCGTGCCGGGCGGGGCCCGGGGGATCACAGACGGTTGCCAAGCCTAGAGGTGATTGGCGCCCCTTCACTACTCCGGTTCTGGCCCGGTTCTGCCCCGTTTGTGGGTCCGGTTGCGGGTCCAGGACCGGATCAGGCCTGGTTCTCTCCGCCGAAGATCTCGCTCACGCTGGTGTCGTCGAACACGGCGGCCAAGGCGTCGGCGATGATGCGGCCGACCGAGAGCACCTTGATCTTGTCGATGTGGGCCTCGGGAGCCAAGGGCAAGGTGTTGGTCAGCACAACCCGATCGATACGAGAATTCGACAGTCGCTCGATGGCGGGTCCGGACAAAACGCCGTGGGTGGCCATGGCCCACACCTCGGTGGCGCCCTTGTCGAGAAGAAGATGGGCGGCGGACACGATGGTTCCGCCGGTGTCGATCATGTCGTCGGTGAGGATGCAGAGGCGACCTTCCACGTCACCGATTACGTCGAGTGCTTGGGCGACGTTGGTGCTGCCCTTGGGACGACGCTTGTACACGAACGCCAGATCCGCGCCGAGGTCCGCGCCGAGGTGTTGCTGCATGCGCTCGGCGACTTTGATGCGACCGGCGTCGGGGGAGACGATGACTGGGTTCTTCGCGTTTTCGCGGATGTACTGCTCGATCACCGGCATGGCGGTGAGGTGGTCGACGGGTCCATCGAAGAAGCCTTGAATCTGACCGCTGTGAAGATCGATGGACACCATGCGCTTGGCGCCAGCGGCCTTGAAGAGATCGGCGATGAGGCGAGCCGTGATCGGTTCGCGCCCTTCGGCCTTGCGGTCCTGTCGGGCGTATCCGTAGAAGGGGCACACCGCGGTGATGCGCTTGGCCGACGCACGTTGGGCGGCGTCGATCATGATGAGCTGCTCCATGATCGAGTCGTTGATCGATCGGCCATCGCATCCGAAATGGCTTTGCATGATGAAGACGTCCGACCCACGAACGCTCTCACCGAAGCGCGGGCGCACTTCGCCGTTGGCGAACTCGACGAGGTTCGGCTCACCCAGTTCGATTCCCAGAAACCCGGCGACTTCGCGAGCCAAAGCCATGTGGGTCCGACCGGAATACAACGCCATTCGCTTGGTCGTGACCTTGTCCACCTGGCTCACATCGTCCCCGATCTGTTGCTGGGCGAACGTTCCTCGTCACGTTGACGCGTCGTCGCTCGCCTGTCGTCCGTCCGAATCATAGAACGCACCAGTCCGTCGGCCGTCAGCCACGGACGAGCCCGACGAAAGATGGGCGAACGGCCCGACCACGCAGTCCCTCCCGATGGAGGCGAGTCGTGCGACGGTGTTCTCGACGCGGGATCCATCGCCGACCGTGCAGTCGACGAGCCGCGAATTGGGGCCGATTTCACATCCATCACCGATGGCGGTATCGCCTTGCAGCATGGTTCCGGGGAACAACGTGACGTCTCGACCGATCCTCACTCCGATGTCGATGAATGTTTGGCGAGGATCGATCATCGTGACCCCGTTCAGCAACCAGTGCCGGTTGGTGCGCGAGCGGAGTTCGCGCTCGGCCAAGGCCAACTGCCATCGATCGTTGACACCCTGGGTCTCGGGAGCCGGCGCCTCGATGGCTCCCACCTTGTGTCCCATTCCGGCGAGGACCGCCACCACGTCGGTCAGATACAACTCGCCTTGAGCGTTGTCGGGAGAGAGGTGGCGAAGCGCCGGCGCCAGGAGGTCTCGTCGGAAGGCGTAGATCGAGGTGTTGATTTCGGTGATGGATTTTTCCTCGTCGGAGGCGTCTCGTTGCTCCACGATCCGCTGCACGCGTCCATCGCGCCCGCGGACGATGCGTCCGTATCCGCTCGGGTCGTCCATGTTCGAGACCAACACGGTCGCGGCGTAACCGTGCGCTTCGTGTTCGGCCACCAGATCGTCGATGGTTTCCCGGCGCAACAACGGGGTGTCGCCCGGCAGAACGATCACGGTGGAGGTGTCATCGAGTTCGTCGGGGGCATCGACGGAGGCTGCCGTGGTCGCGGATTCTTCGATGAGGGCGTGGTCGAGAGCGGTGAGTCCCACCATCACCGCATCGCCGGTGCCTCGTTGCACCGTTTGTTGGGCGAACATCGTTCGCAGCCATGTCGGTGAGTCGGCGGTGACCCTCTTCGACACCTTGTCGGCGCCGTGACCGACCACCACCACCGCACGTCGTGGTGCAACACCTTCGAGTGCGTGCAGAACGTGCATCACCATCGGTCGTCCGCAGATCAGGTGGAGCGGCTTGGGTCGTTGCGAGCGCATTCGCGTGCCTTCGCCGGCAGCCAGGACGATCGCGTACACGGCCATCAGAACGACCCGGAGCGAACGGAGGTGAGGTGAGTGCCGACGGCGTGTGAGCCCCGGGTTGATCCGCTGGGGAATGATTCGCTGGCTGTCACGGCTCCGGGGAGAGGGCTCGAACCCCTATTCTCTGAACCAAAATCAGCTGTCCTACCATTGGACGACCCCGGAACGACGTTCGTCCTGTGCGGGTCGAACGACGCCCCAACGGTATCGGAACGGACCTGCCGTTGGCGATGGCGGTCCGATCTCGCTAGCGTACGAAGCCTGTCATTGGAGAGGTCCTCATGGGTTCGTTGATCAAGAAGCGTCGTAAGCGCATGCGAAAGAAGAAGCACAAGAAGATGCTTCGCCGCACGCGTCACCAGCGTCGCAAGTAATCGCACCGACCGGATTTGGTTCCGGTCCTGAAACGTCAGAACCCGGTGGTCTCCACCACTCGGGCCCCCGGCAGGGTCGAGGCCGACGCCGAATGGCGACCCTCGACGAACCACGTGGCTCCGCTTCCGGCCAAGATCGGTTCGGTTCCGAGCGCGTCTTCGATCAGGTTCTTCCAGCGACGAAGTTCCGGTTCGACAACCATGGCCGCCGATTCCAAGTCATTCGGATTTCGGTCGCGATCGCACCTTGGTCCACCCAACTCGTCCCATGCGGCGTACACGCGCGGGGTGCTGACGGACAAGGGCGGAATGATCAAGGTGTAGTCCCGTGGATCGCGCCCCATGGGTTCGATGATCTCGCCGATACCGGTCACGCGTGCGCGGCCACCCACCAGGCAAAACGGAATGTCCGCCCCGATTCGTGAGGCAGCCTCGAGGTCATCGAACCCGGCCCAACGCAAGATGGCCGCGGCATCGGCGGAGCCGCCGCCCAAGCCACCGCCGTGTGGGATGTTCTTCGTGACCCGCACGCGCGCGTGCCGTCCGCACAAGTGCAAGGCGCGCGCCACCAAATTCGTGGAATCGGTGGGAATGCCGTCCGAGAATGGGCCGTCGAATTCGAGTTCGGTGACGTCGCGATCGGCCTCGACCGTGATTTCCTCGACCGTGATCTCGTCGTGGAGAGCGAGGGTGGTCATCACCGCGTCGATGAGGTGGTATCCATCGGCACGCACTCCGGTGATGCGCAACGACACGGTCAACTTCGCCGGCGCGACGAGTCGTTCGACGTTCATCGTCGTGCTCCGATGATCGCCGTCGCGAGACGACCCCATTGTTCGACGTCGAGATCCTCCGGTCGAGCCTCGGGGGACACTGCGGCGTCCTCGAAGATCGCGTCGGAGGTGCGCGCCGCCAAGGAGCGACGCAACATTTTGCGTCGTTGCCCGAATGCCGTCCTCACCACCGAGAAGAGTTCATGTGGATCCAATTCGGGGCCGATGGCCGGAGTCTCGCGCCGCGTGATCTCGATGATCGACGAGGTGACCTTCGGGCGAGGCACGAAGACCGTCGGCGGAACGTCACCGAGAATTCTCGAGGTGGCCCAATACGCGACCTTCACGCTGACGGCGCCGTAGTCGGAGCTTCCGGCCTCGGCCACCAAACGCAAGGCCACCTCCTTTTGCACCATCACCACGAAACGATGGAGTTGGGGGACCGCGTCCAGCAGATCGGCGACCAGTGGAGTGGCCACGTTGTACGGCAGGTTCGCCACGACGACCGCTCGCTCGTCGCGAGGAACGATGGAGTCCCAGTCCAACTGGCGCGCGTCACCTTCGACGACGTTCACGCGTTGTAGATCCCGAACGACCTCGCGCAGGACGGGGGCGACACCGTGGTCGATCTCGATCGCGGTGATGCGAGGTCCGTACTCGGCCAATGCGAGCGTGAGTGATCCGAGCCCGGCACCGATCTCGACGACGTGATCGTTCTCGCCGACGGCGGCCAAACGCGCGATTCGACGCACGGTATTCGGGTCGGCAACGAAGTTCTGTCCGAAAGCTCGGCGAGGAGACAGGCCGTTGGCCTCGAGAAGGCGGGTGATGTCGGCGCGGGAATGAGTCACGGTGTCCTAGAACGCGATCTGCACCGGGATCGGCGCGTCCACGAGATCGGCCAGTTCCAGGAACACTTCGGTGTGAATGATGATCACCGCGTCGCCGGGCAACTGCTGGATGGACACGTTGTTGCACTCGATGGAACGCCCGTTGTTCAAATTGGTGACGGTGATGATCGATCCGATCAGGGCATTGGGCGTGGCGCACGGGCGGAGCCCCAAGGTTTCCGGCCAACGAATGAACGAGGCGATGCCCTTGATGACCGTGCCTGACGGAGGAGCGGGAACGTTGACGGTGATGATCTCGGGGGCCGGGGTGCTGTCCTCGACCGGAAGAAAGGCCGGATCGGCTGGTTCCGTGTTCTCGAGGACGACGGTGGTGGGAGTCGATGGTTCGTCGCTCGACGAATCCGAGCCACCGGAGATCATGAGCACGGGGATGGCGACAACGGTCACCGCGGCGGCGATCAACAAGCGGCGGCGTTCGGTGGAATTCATCATGTCGGCTTGTTCAGGTTATGAAGCGAGCGCGGGGAACGCAATGCGGGCATTCGTGGAGGTGAGAGCCGCGAATTCGTCGACGGGTGTCGAGCGCAGATCGGCGATGTGCGTGCCGACGACGGCCACGTTCGCCGGCTGATTCACGCGACCACGATGGGGTACCGGAGCGAGATACGGGCTGTCGGTCTCCACGAGGATGCGATCGCTGGCGCACATGCGAGCAGCGTCGGCGACATCGGTGGCGTTCTTGAACGTCACGATTCCCGAGAAGCTGAGGAAAGCTCCGATGTCGAGGCATCGACGCGCTTCTGCCGGCCCGCCGGTGAAGCAATGGAAGATGACCGATGTCGGAACTCCGGTTTCTCGCAACACCGCGAAGGTGTCGTCCCACGCATCGCGCGTGTGAATGATGAGCGGCAGGTCGTGCTCGTTCGCCAGTGCGATCTGCTCGGCGAAAGCGATTCGCTGCGTGTCGCGCGGTGAGTGCTCGTAGTAGTAATCGAGACCGGCCTCGCCGATGGCGATGACCCGAGGAGCATCGATCAAGTCACGAATGGAATCGACGCCGTTCACGGCTTCATGAGGGTGGAGGCCGACGCTGGCCCACACGTCGGGGTGCGCCCCGGCGATGTCGATGGCCCGCAACGAGGAATTGCGATCACAACCGACGTTGATGAATCGGTCGACGCCAGCGCGACGTGCCTGATCCAACACCCCGTTCGTTCCGCCGAGTTCGCGTCGGGGGTCGACATCGCCGCGATAACGATCGTCGTCGAGATGACAATGGGTATCGGTCCACATGACGGGCTCAGAGTTGGCGTCGAGGGAAGAGCGGCTCGCCCTTCACGACCGTGGCTCCGCCGGGGTAGCCACCCCACGCGGCGGCCGACGGCAGTCGTTGGTCGGAAACGGAGCCGGTCATGCCGATTCGTTCCCACACGGCTTGCGCGGTGACGGGCACGGCGGGAGAGGCGAGAATGGCGACGATCCGCAACGCTTCCAATGCGTCGCCCATCACCGCGTCGAGTGCTTCGCCCGGCTCGGCCTTCCACGGTTCATTCGTTTCCAGGTACGCGTTCGTCGCGCGAATGAGTTGCCACGTGGCGTCGAGCGCGCGACTGGGCTGCACTTCGTTCCATCGAGCGGTGGTTTCCGTGACCGCGTCGCGAGCCGCGACCGCGAGCGGGCTGTCGATGCGTGGTCGCGGTCCGATGCCGTCGCACTTCTTGCCCACCACGGTGGCCACTCGGCTGAGAAGGTTGCCGAGGTTGTTCGCGAGGTCGCTGTTGTAGCGGCCGATCAGACCCTCGTAGGTGAAGTCGCCATCGGCGCCGTAGGGAGTCTCGGCCAGCACGTAGTAACGGAAGCCGTCGACACCGATGTCGTCGATGAGGTCGAGAGGATTCACGACGTTCCCGGTGGTTTTCGACATCTTCTCGCCACCGACGAGCAGCCAACCGCCCACGGCCCATCCCTTGGGCGGCTCGATGCCGGCCGACATCAGCATCGCCGGCCAATACACGCAATGGAAGCGAATGATGTCCTTGCCGATCATGTGGAAGTCGACCGGCCAGTGTCGAGCGAATCGATCGTCGTCGGTTCCGTAACCGACAGCGGTGATGTAGTTGGCCAAGGCGTCGAACCACACGTAGGTGACGTGTTTGTCGTCCCACGGCAATGGGATGCCCCAGGAGAAGCTGGTGCGACTGATGCTGAAATCGAGCAGTCCTTGTTTGATGAACCCGATGACCTCGTTCATGCGATAGTCGGGAACGATCGCACCGGGATGGTCGGCGTACCACTTCAGAAGTCGATCCCCGTAACGACTGAGACGGAAGAAGTAGTTCTCCTCTTCCACTTGTTCCACCGGCTTCTTGTGAATCGGGCAGTTGCCGTCGACGAGATCGTCGTCCGTGAAGTACGCCTCGCACGGGACGCAGTAGAGACCGCGATAGGTGTCGAGTTCGATGTCGCCATTGTCGTAGCAAGCTTGAAGCAACTTTTGGACTCCGAGACGATGGCGGGTCTCGGTGGTGCGGATGAAGTCGTCGTTCGAAATGTTCAGCCGCTTCCACGCGTCGGCGAACAAGGGGGCGATCGAGTCGGCGAAGGCTTGCGGGGCCATTCCTGCCGCGTCGGCGGCCTGTTGGATCTTCAACCCGTGTTCGTCGGTGCCCGTCAGGAAGTGGACGTCGTCGCCGAGCAATCGATGCCAGCGACAAAGGGCGTCTCCGATAATGGTGGTGTAGGCGTGACCGAGGTGGGGCTTGGCGTTGACGTAATAAATGGGGGTTGTCGCGTAGAACGCGCGGGAGTCGGCCACGTGTCGCAGGCTACCGACATGGGTGCTGTGATTCGGGTGGTCAATACCGCCAAGAATTGGCGAACTCGGTCACCGGTTCCTAGTTTCGTCGCATGGTGGATCGAAGTTTCGAGTTCGATGTGGCGACGTCCGTGCGCGAGGTCTCCATCGTCGACGGCGCTCATCATTTCGAGGCGCGCGTTCACGATGGATGGGACATCGCCGGGAACGCGAACGGCGGCTACCTCTTGGCACTGGTGGGACGAGCAATCTCGGCCGTGACGTCGCGTCCCGACTGCGTGACCATCACCGCTCACTACTTGGCTCCATGTCCCGCCGGCCCGGCACGAGTGGTGGTGACACCGGTTCGATCGGGTCGTCGATTCGCGACCGTTACCGCGAGTTTGTTTCGTGTCGACGAGGACGGAAAAATGAAAGAAGTGCTTCGTGCATTGGCGACCGTGGGAGATCTGGCGACGGATCCGGGCGGTCCGTCGGCGATGCAGCGTTCGATGCCCGACATATCGCCTTTCGACGAATGCATTCTGATGTCGGGCACCTCGGTGAACGACTTCGCTCACCTGCACGGGCGATTGGCCACCCGAGGCGAACCGGCGGATATCGCCTTTCGCTCCGGGTCACCATCGGGTCGGGCGATGATGCGCGGGTGGTTCGATTTCGCCGACGGCCGATCAGTCGATTCGAACGCGTTGCTGTTGGCGTCCGACGCGTTCCCACCGGCCGTGTTCAACTTGTCGTTGCCGATGGGCTGGGTGCCGACCGTGGAGTTGACGGTTCACGTTCGTGCCGTTCCGGCTCCGGGTCCCGTGGCGTGTTTTTTCACCAGTCGTTTCCTGCAGAACGGTCTGCTCGAAGAGGATGGCGAGATGTGGGATACGAAAGGTGTCTTGGTGGCACAAAGTCGTCAGCTGGCACTGGCACCACGTGGGTGAGGCGCGGAGTCGTCAGTTTTCTCCGGCGTCTTTCGACAATTCGAGCGCGCGGTTGTAGACGTTCTTCTTGGCGGCTCCGGTGAGATTCGCCACCGTGGTGGCGGCATCGCGCACGCTCACACCGGCGGCCAATTCGGCCCGCAGAAGTCGGTCGATGTCGTCGACCGTGGCCGCTGGTTCGTCGGCGGCACCTTCGAGCACCAACACGAATTCGCCTTTGGGCTCGACGCCGCCGTAATGATCGACCGCTTCGGCCAATGTTCCTCTCCAAACGTCCTCGTGGATCTTGGTCAATTCGCGCGACACGACGATGCGCCGTTGTCCGCCCAACGAGACGAAGAGATCCTCGAGCGTGCGGCGCAGGCGGTGAGGGGCTTCGTAAAGAACGGTCGTGCGTCGCTCGCGAACCAAACCGGTGATGGCGTTCGCACGATCTTTGCCGCTTCGCGGGAGGAATCCGTCGAAAGCGAATCGATCGGTGGGCAACCCACTGATCACGAGGGCCATCACGAAAGCGGCCGGACCGGGAACCGCGGTGACGACGTGCGCGGTCTCGGCAACGGCGCGAACGATGCGTTCGCCCGGGTCACTGATGCCGGGTGTTCCCGCATCGGTCACCAAGCAGACGTCGCGCCCTTCGTTCAGTGCGTCCAGCACTCGAGGGATCGAGGCGTGCTCGGTGTGTTCGTCGACGCGCATGAGCGTGGCGTCGATCCCCAAATTCTTCAGCAGCATCCCGGTCCGACGAGTGTCCTCGCAACACACGAGTCCGGCCGAGGTCAATTCGTCGATCGCGCGTTGCGACATGTCGGACATGTTCCCGATGGGAGTTCGCACGCTTTCTTTCCGCGCAGTCCGACACGACGTTCGGTGCGAGTGCTGGCGATGGACGCACTCGCGAGAACACGACCCTCGGTCACGAGCCACGCGGTTGGTTCAGATGTCATGGTGGCCGAACCCCATGTCGTTCTCCCGTCATCAGACGTTGAATCGAAACTCCATGACGTCGCCATCGACGGGGTGGTATTCCTTGCCTTCGATGCGAATCTTGCCGAGTTCCTTGGCCTTGGTCCAGGAGCCGATGTCGAGCAACTCGTCCCAGCGAATGACTTCGGCCTTGATGAATCCGCGTTGGAAATCGCTGTGGATACGGCCGGCGCACTCGGGAGCGTTGGAGCCGGCATAGAAAGTCCAGGCACGGGTCTCCTTCTCACCGGTGGTGAAGTACGTGCGCAGTCCGAGGAGGTGATACGCGCTGCGCACCATGCGGAACAGGGCACCCTCGCCGAGACCGAATCCTTCCAGCATCTCGGCGCGCTCGATCGGATCGACGATGGTGGCGGCCTCGGCTTCGAGCTGCACGCACATGCCGATCACTTCCACGTTGTCACCGGCCGATGAGAACTCATCGCGCACGCGTTGTTCGACGGCCGGAATCTTGTCGAGTTCGTTCTCGCCGACATTCACGACCGCGAGCACCGATCGATTGGTGAGGAGGAAGTAGGGCTTCAGAGTTTCTCGCCACTCGGGCTTCAGCCCGGCGCGGTAGAGCGGACGTCCTTCACTCAGCGAGTCGTAGGCCGCTTGCAACGCCTCCAGTTCGGACGCCGCACCTTTGTCGAGCTTGGCCTGGCGCGTGGCCTGGGTCAGTCGCTTCTCGACGGTCTCGAGATCGGCGAGAGCCAATTCGATTTCGACCACGCGAAGGTGATCGAGCGGATCACTCGGTCCGGGGACGTCGTCATCGACGAACGCGCGGAGCACCAGAACGATGGCGTCGACCTCGCGGATGTTGGCGAGGAACTTGTTGCCCAGCCCTTCACCCTTGCTCGCGCCCTCCACGAGACCACCGATGTCGACCACCTGCACCGAGGCATGGATGGTGTTCTTGGTCTTCGACATGACCGCGAGGCGATCGAGGCGATCGTCGGGAACCTTGGCCACGCCGATGTTCGGGTCCTTGGTGGCGAACGCATAGGGGGCAGCCAGGGCGCCTCCACCCGTCAGTGCGTTGTACAGAGAGCTCTTGCCCGCATTCGGGAGGCCGACCAGGCCGAAACGTTCCATGACCCGAGGCAGGCTACCCATGACCCCGAGGTGAACCGTGTCGGTGACGTCCGTCGCCGGCACACCCAACGACATGAATCACCGTTCGTCCATCGCCATGTTGTTTCTCGTGCCCGTGTGCGCGCTGGTGCGCGTCGACACCGCGTCGGCCGAGCCGGTGCCATGCACCACGTATTCGATCGTCGGAACGGTGAATGAGGCCGGCGAAGCCACCGCGTACTTGCATCAAGGCGACGAGCCACTCGTCGGTCACGAGGTGTTCGTGATCTTCGCAGGCGGCGAAATCGACGTACCGCCCACCACTCTGATCACCGAGAACGACGGACGGGTCGTCCTTGACATGCCCGATGATGCCGAATCGGTCGTCTTCTCGGCCGAGAGCCCGATCTCGCCGGAGTGCTCCGGATCGGGGTCGGCCGATCCGGTGGTGGTCGTCGACCAGGTGAGTCGACCAGCGAGCGACGTGGTGTTTCCGCCGAGTGCGGGACCGGCCGATGTGGCCATTGCGCCGGGGATCGAACCCGTGAACGAGGTCGTGCGGTCGGGTGCGGCGCCGGGCGATTTGGCCAAAACTGGCCCTTTCTCGCCGTTGCTGGCCGTGATCGCACTGCTGTTGTCGGCGTCGGGGTGGTTCGCACGGCGATTGCGTGGTGCGCCGCCCGATCATCGTGCGGGTTCGCCCCGGACTCGGGCCCGGGTTTGGGCCGGTCGTTTCGCCCGGTTTCCCCTGTAGTCTCCTACGCCTATGTCGAAGAAGACCAAGAAGCGCAAGGCCCGTCTCCGCCGTTCCAAGGCGAACCACGGCAAGCGCCCCAACATGGGTCGCGGCTGAGGTCTGATTTCCCGGCCGGACGTTCACGTGTCCGACCATCTTGAATCATCTCGCGTCGCCGAATTGAGGCTGGCGAGTTCCGTCGATCCGTGGACCCGTTTGGGTTTCGTCGTCCGCGATTCCGGTGCCACATCGCTGATGTCGGTCGCCAGTCTCGACTTCCGCTTCGTCGATGAGGCTCCGTCGAGCCCCGAATCCGCGGTGACGGGGTGGTGCCTCGTTGGATCATCGTCCGGGCCCGATTCCGTCGACGGCATCGCGACCACGTGGACGGAGTCGTCGCCGCTCCCATCGCCGCCGCCGCATCGCATTCATGTCGTGTCCATCGATCACATCGTGATCATGACCGGTTCACTCGATCGCACGAGCGACGCCATCGAAGGTGTTCTTCGCGCTCCGCGCAAGCGAGTGCGAGATGCCGGTGGTGGGGTACGTCAAGGTTTTCACCGTGCCGGCGACATCATCCTGGAAGTAGTGGAACGACCCGACATCGCGGTCGACACACCGGCGTCGGTGTGGGGCGTGGTGTTCGTGGTGGAGGATTTGGATGCCACTGTCGCGTGGTTGGGTCCCGACGTGGTGTCGACTCCGCGTGACGCGGTGCAGAGCGGACGGCGAATCGCGTCGATTCGTCGCGAGGTGGGCTTGGGTCTGCCGGTGGCGTTGATGACGCCACACCTGCGTTGATCACCAGCCGTCGCGCTCGGCCAATTCCGTCATGTAGTCGAGACCGGCCTGACAGTCGTTGTTGTGCAGACACCATCGGCATCGGTTTCCGGGTCGTAACACCGGTTCGACTTTTCCGATCTTCAGCTCGATCGCTCGAACCAAGCCGTCACGCAAGCGGCGCGTGGTGGATCGCAAGGACGCTTCGTTGATGTCCTCCTGATCGATCACCGAGTCTTCGATGTAGTAACTGGCGACCTTGCGAGGTGCGTGACCGATCGACAGCAGATCGATGAGGGCGTACAGGCGTAGATCGTCGGTGTGCGACTGATCGCGTCCACCGGTCTTGATGTCGAGGATGACCTTGTCCGGTGGTCTGCCGAGGGCAATGTCGAGTTTTCCGCTGATGCGCACGCGTCCACCGGCCAGCGACAGCGCGATGGGGCTTTCGACTTGTGGAATCCAGGTGCGTTTGATGGGCGGGAAGTTCTCGGTGAATCGTGTGAACGTGGCGGTGCAGATGCCGATGAGCTCGGCTCGACCGAATTCGTCGAGGGTGGTGAGAAAGTCGCTGATTCCCTTGGAGGTGTCGTTGCTCAGTCGGGAGACCGCCTCCTCGACGAGATCGGCGGGAGGCATCGGATGTCGCAGATTGATGGAGACTTCGACCGCTTTGTGGACGATGGTGCCCTTGGCGATGGCGGTCGACCATTCGAAGGGACCATTGCCGTCGACGAAGAACTTCTCGCACGCGTGAACGTCGCTCAGGCCGCGTTTGTTCAGAGTGAAGCGCGTCTCGTATGACTTGCCGTCGGGCAGAACGGAATGGAAGGGCCGCAATGCCTCTTCCAACTCGTGGCGAAGTTGGTCGGCGAGTCCGTCGGGGAGTTCGGGCCGTTCATCGGTGCGGCCCAACAAGTCGATGACCCGTTGCTGGGCGGGGTTGTAGATGTCGGACATGGCGGGAACTGTAGGGGGTTCGACCTTCTGAACAGGGGAGATTCTCAATTCGGTGTTCGTGCCACACCCCGATGGCAAGGTGGCTCTTCCCATGGAATCGAACACCGTCAACTTCGCGCACGCCGCTCGCACACTGGCCCACGAGGCCCGAGTGCGCGGTTTGTTGGTGCCCGGGTTCCGATGCCCACCGCGCATTTTGGGTGTCGATCGTTCGCTTCGTCGGTGGGACGGCGGCGCCACGGTGGCGGTCCGTGTGAAGGGACGTCCGTGGGTGGCCGTGGTCGCCGACATGATCGAAGGCATGGTGGTGGCGAACCAGTTGGTGCCACCGGTCGCCGATCGACTGCGCGCCGAATTGTGGTTGGCTCTCGGCTTCGTCGCCGACGACAACGCGTCGCGTCGGCAGACCAAGGTGGCCTGAGCCGTAGCCTTGCCACCAGGCCCGGGTGGCGGAATTGGCAGACGCGGGGGGCTTAAACCCCCCTTCTCGCAAGAGAGTGCGGGTTCGAACCCCGCCCCGGGCACCGCGGTTGACTTCGATCGCCGTGGGA
>RHCK01000300.1 GCA_010030605.1 Acidimicrobiia bacterium | reverse complement strand
ACCTCACGCATCTCGACGCCGACGGTCACGCCCGCATGGTGGACGTGGGGGACAAGGACGTCACCAAGCGTCGCGCGGTGGCCACCTGCACCGTCACCATGGCGGCCGCCACCGCCGAGGCGGTGCGATCCCAGTCGATGAAGAAGGGCGACGTGCTGGCCGTGGCTCGTGTCGCCGGCATCCAGGCGGCCAAGCGCACCGCCGACCTGATCCCGCTCTGTCACCCTCTGATGTTGAGTCACGTGAGCGTCGAGCTGAGCGTGGGGGACGACCATGTGGCCATCCGCGCCGTCGTGGAGGTCGTCGACCGCACCGGGGTCGAAATGGAGGCGCTGACGGCCTGCTCGGTGGCCGCTCTCACCGTCTACGACATGTGCAAGGCCATCGACCGCGAGATGGCGATCACCGACCTGGTTCTCGACGAGAAGTCCGGCGGTCGGTCGGGGGACTACCGGCGGGCCTGAAACCGGTCGCAACGGCGCATTTGCCCAGCGTGACGGGGGTCACAGTCGTTCATCCGCCGTTCGCCTACTATTGCGCCGTCCGTCACGAATGTTGTAAAACCGTAATACAACGGATTGCCTAGACGACGTTGTCCGGACGAGTCCGGCGACATCAACTGCGAACTCGAGGGGAGGCAGCACAGATGGGCACGATCGTTTTGATCATCGTGGTCGCCGCATGGGGCGCCGTGCTGGTGCCACCCCTGATGCGTGGTCGCTCCGACAACAGCCCGCACTCGTCGGTTCTCGATTTCCGCCGCCAGCTGTCCACGTTGCAGCGCTCGGCACCGTACCGCCAGGCCGCGCCGATGCGCTCGATGGCTCGCCCTCTCGCTCCCTCGCCCAGCCGTTCGGGTCGCTCCGAGGTGGGGTACGAACGTCCCCTCGACCCGTCGGCGTCGTTGCGTCGTACGGTGCATTCCGGACACACCGCACCGCGCGGAATCAGCCGCAAGGCCATGGTCCGTCAGCGTCGTCAGAACATGGTGGTCACCTTGGCTCTCACCACGCTCGGTTCGGCGTTCATCGCCTTCACGACCAAGAGCGACCTCTTCGTGTACATCTTCGTTCTGGCCACGTTGTCGTTGATCGGCTACTGCTACCGGTTGACCCAGTTGCGTCGTTATCAGGCCCCGCAGGCCTATCGCCGCGACTGGATCCGGGCCGCCTGATCGCGCGCGTTCCCCGCTAGAGTCGCAGTGCCCTCGGGGGTGTAGCTCAGTTGGCAGAGCGCTACGTTCGCAATGTAGAGGCCAGGGGTTCAATTCCCCTCACCTCCACCCGAGTCCAGACGAGTTCGAAGTCGTAGTTCACGCAGACAAGGTGCATCGGACACTGTTGGTGCTCCGGTCATACAGGCCGTTCAATGTCGCCGGCGAGTGCTCCCTCGGTCTGTGGGGCATGACGGGAGATTGCGCCGACGTGCCACGGGGGTTCGGATGTTGCCGTGGCCCCGAGCGCACACTTTGGTCAGTCGCATTCGTTTGAGTGGTATGACAACCACAACGACAGCCCAAAACACCCCCACCACCCCTGCGACCGCGCAGGCCCTGTACATCTCGATCGTGGCCGATGCCAGCGGTTCGATGAATCACCTTCACGAAACCGTGATCAAGGGGCTCAACGACTTTGTCGCCGAGCAAGCCACCACGGACAACGAGGCCAAGGTCACCATCGTTCAGTTTCCGTCCCTCAAGGGCGACGACGGCATCCAGACGATCCTGCCCAAGACCGACGTCAAGACCGCCCGCAAGATCACTGGCGAGGACTATGTCATCAATGGCATGACACCCTTGTACGACGCCATCGGAGCAGTCATCGAGAAGGCCGATCGTCGAATCGCCAAGCGTGCCGCCAAGGGCAAAGACGCGGAATCTCAAGTGGTCGTGATCTTCACCGACGGCGGCGAAAATGCCAGCAGCAAGTTCACTAGGGAAGCGATTTTCGATTTGATCGCCGAACGTAAGGCTCAGGGCTGGGTTTTCGTCTTCCTCGGCGCCAATCAAGATGCTTTCGAAGAGGGCGGCCAGGTCGGCTTCGCCGCTGGCAACACGATGAACTTCGATGCCTCCGAATCAGGAATGACCGAGGCGCTGATGTGCGTGTCCCGTTCGGTTCGTGCCTACTCGGACCTGTCGCCGGACCTGCGCTTTCGATTCAACAATTCCATCCTCTCGATCGAGGATGATGAATCGAACGATCTCTGACGCAATCACCGCGAACTAGGGTTCGCGCCATGCCCGGTCCGCTCGAGGGAGTGAAAGTCGTCGAACTGGGTGTGTGGGTGGCTGGTCCGG
>RHCK01000299.1 GCA_010030605.1 Acidimicrobiia bacterium | reverse complement strand
GCGTGCGTCGAGTCCCGTGTGGCGCCTTCTGCTCGGTGGTGTCGCCACCACGATCGTCATGTGGTCCGCACCTCTGGTCGATCAAATGCGACGGGTGCCCGGCAACCTGACGATCCTTCGCGAACACTTCACGTCTCCGAACGAGCCGTACATCAGCGTGTCGCTCGCGTGGCGAATCATCACGACGCAATTCAATGTTTTTGGTCCGTGGCTGACCGGACCTCATTTTCACGCCGAGAACGATGCCTGGGTTCGTTGGCCGGGTTTCGTTGCCATGGTCGCTCTCGTGGTGATGGCGCTTCGACGTTCGCGCGGAACCACGGCGATGAGATTCCTTCTTCTCACGAACGCGGTCGTTCTGGTTGGAATGTTGTCCATCACCCGAATTTTCGGCCCGTACTACGAATACACCATTCGTTGGTTCTGGGTTCTCGTTGCGGTCGACGTCGCCGTGTGTGGCTGGGTTCTGGCCCTCGGGAGAGCGGTTCCCGCCTCCGTCCTGAAGAAGTTGCCGGCGCTCTTTTCGGTGGCATTCGTGGGTCTGATCGGATTGACCACCTTTCAAACAGTCGATGGGCTACGGCTTCCGGGTGCCACGGACTCTCGTATCGTTTCCATACTCGCGCCACAACTGCGCGACAGCCTCGATCGTTCCGAGCGCTACTTGGTGCGGATGTACGACCCCTACACGTTGAACGCCACCGGATTCGGAACGCTGCTCGAGCTTGGCCGCTCCGGTTTCGATGTCGGGGTCGATTTGTATTTCGCCGCCGCCGCTCTTCCGCATCGAGTGGTGACCGAGAGCGACGTGGACGGAATTCTGTGGGTCGTCGTTGGTCAGCCGATCGAGCGAGCGCGACTCGATCCAAATCTCGTCGAGATCGCGTCGGCGGATCCGCGGTCGACAGCCGAGCAAGAGCGTGCGGCAGAGCTCATCAGCGACATTCGTGCGGGTCTGGAACGCACGGGTCGCTCGGAATTGATCGCCTCACTCGAACGGCCGGGGGCCTCGTTGATTTTCGCCGAGCCTCCCTTGGAACCCGACGTGGCCGATGATGTTCGTGCGCTGATTCGCTTGGGGCAACCGGTTTCGGTGTTTTTGAGCGAGCCAGGAGCAACCTTGACCGCTTTTTCCGACTGATGAACGGATTCAACACAAAACCGTTCGGCGATGGTGGACGCGAGTAGATTCGACTCCGTGTCGGTCGCGGTGGTGTTGCCCACGTACAACGAAGCCGAGAATTTGCGGCCGATGGTGAGGCGACTTCGCGAGGTGCTGCCCGATGTTCGCATCGTGATCGCCGACGACAACAGTCCCGATGGGACGGGTCGTATCGCCGACGAGTGCGCCCTCGAGTTCGGAAACATCGACGTGTTGCATCGTCCGGGCAAACAGGGTCTGGGCAACGCCTACCGCCATGGTTTCGCGCACGTGCTGGCCACCGACATCGACGTGGTTGTGACGATGGATGTCGACTTCTCGCACGACCCGGCGGTGATTCCGAGCATGCTGAATGCCATCAATGCCGGCGCCGACGCCGTGGTGGGATCTCGCTATGTGCGCGGTGGTGGAACGGTGAATTGGCCGATTCACCGGCGCCTGCTGTCGCGGTGGGGCAACCTCTACACGGCTCGCACGCCGTCTCGCCAGCCGATCTTCTTGCCCTCGTCGTAGGTGCGTCCGGAATACGAGATGCCGACTTCGTAGATGCGCCAACGGCCGCGGGCGAGTTTGGCCGTGATCTCGGGTTCGAATCCGAATCGGTTCTCCTCGATGTCGATCGATTGAATGACCTCGCGACGGAAACACTTGTAACAGGTCTCCATGTCGGTCAGGTTCAGGTCGGTGAACATGTTCGACATGAGGGTGAGGAACTTGTTGCCCATGCTGTGCCAGAAATACAACACACGGTGGGGGCGACCCGAGAGAAAGCGCGATCCGAACACCACGTCCGCTCGATTCGTGAGAAGTGGTTCGAGAACGGTGGCGTATTCGGCCGGGTCGTATTCGAGGTCGGCGTCCTGAACGATGACGAAGTCGCTCGTGGCGTGCTGGAAGCCCGTGCGCAGGGCGGCACCCTTTCCCTGATTCATCTCATGGAGAATGACCCGCACTCGTGGGTTGGCGATTCCGGCCAGGATCTGACGCGAGCGATCCCGTGATCCATCGTCGACGACGACGACTTCGGCCACCCAGGGCGATTCGAGCACTTGGCCGAGAAGTGTTTCGATGGTCGCCTCTTCGTTGTAACACGGCACGACGACGGTGAGGCAAGGGCGGGGATCGAGGCTCACGATGGAGA
>RHCK01000298.1 GCA_010030605.1 Acidimicrobiia bacterium | reverse complement strand
TACGACAAGCCGTGTCCGAACGGGAAGCGCACCGGGAGATGTCGCGATTCGTACCAACGATGTCCGATCAACACACCCTCGCCGTAGCGCACTTGGCCGTGTTCACCCGGGAAGTTGCCCCACGCCGGTGTGTGCTCCAAACGTTCGGGGATGGTGGTGGGAAGTCGACCACCCGGGTCGGCATCTCCGAAGAGCACGTCGACCACCGCCGATCCCATTTCTTGACCACCGAACCACACCTGCATCACGGCCGGAACATCGTCGGCCCACGACATGTCGACCGGTGCGCCAGTGTTCACCAAGACGACGGTGCGTGGATTGGCGGCTGCCACCTCGCGGATCAGCTCGGCTTGTCGTCCCGGCAACGCCAGTGTTTCGCGGTCGTGACCTTCGCTCTCCCACTCGTCGTTGGTCCCCACCACGACAATGGCCAGATCGCTCTCGGCCGCCAGGTCCACGGCCCGACGCACCGGATCATCGGGTTCGATGAATTGCAATCCGACTCGAGCCCCGTGCATCCACTGGCGTTGTTCGCCATCACATTCGAGAACGAGTTCAGCGGGTTTGCCGGCCGTCAACTCGACGACCGCCGAGATCTCGACGCTGCCCATGCCAAAGAACGAATGACCTCGTTCGGGGATGGTGGTCGCCCCGTCGACGACGCAGTCACCGTCGACGAACAGACGACACGGACTCACTTCGACGAGTGACACCACGTATCGACCGGTGGTCTCGACGTTGACGATGCCAGTGGCGCGGAAGTGGAACGCCGACTTCGGGACACCCTCGTCCTGTCGACCCACCACCATGATGCGCCCGTCGGGGCGATTGATCCGAGCGAGTTCCACGCCTGATCCAACGGCACCGTCGTACACGATCACCTCGAAGCCCGGATCGCCGGACGGCGTGCGAACAACCTGTGGGTCCACGATGGGAGTGGTTTTCTCGATGTTGCCTCCGGCTTCGTGGCGAACCTTCACGCGCGACCCGAGCCGATCACGAAGAACGTCGATGATGGGAGTTCGATGATGCGGCAACACCTCGGCGGAACCGCCACCCATGATGCGGGCGCGTTCGGCATTGGGGCCGATGACGGCGACGGACTTCAACCCCGAGGCGCTGAGCGGTAGTAGCGGAGCCGACACATCGTTGCGACGAGTGGAGATCGGCTCGTTGCGCAAGAGCACCATCGACTCCACGGCGGCCCGGCGTGCGAGTGCGCGGTGCTCGGGGAGATCGACCGCATGAGGCTCCACGTGTCGATCGTCGAGGGCGCCCAAACGATCGAACACCGACAACAGGGTTCGTGCGGCACGATTCAGATCGTTCTCGTCGACTCGCCCCTCGCGCACGGCTTGGGCGAGTACGGGTCCGTAACCTCGTGGAGGCGCGGGCATTTCCAGATCGAGCCCGGCGTTCGCCGCTCCTTCGGTGGAGAATCCAGCGAACCAGTCCGTCACCACGAAGCCCTCGAAACCCCACTCGTCGCGCAGGACGTCCTGCAACAGCCAGCGATTCTCCGCGCAATAGCTGCCGTTCATCCGGTTGTACGACGTCATGATGCCGAGCGAACCGCCCTCGCGCACCGCGATCTCGAAAGGCAACAGGTACACCTCGCGAAGTGTTCGATCGTCGATGACGCTATTGATCGTCATGCGTTCGAATTCGGCGTCGTTGCCGACGAAATGTTTCACGGTGGTGGCCACCCCGTTCGATTGCACTCCGCGGATGAACGAGGCCGCCAATCGTCCGGAGAGGAGTGGATCCTCCGAATAGCACTCGAAAGCGCGACCAAAGAGAGGCGAGCGGTGGAGATTGATGGTGGGTGCCAAGAGAACGCGCGCATCCTTTGTGCGCGTCTGGTGTCCGAGTGCGCGTCCGAGTTCTTCGAGGAGATCGGTGTCGAACGTAGCACCGAGCGCAGTGCCACAGGGAATGCACAACGTGGCCACTTGCGTTCCGATTCCGGGCGTGAACGGTCCTCGAGCCCCGGCGGGACCATCTGTGACGGTGACCGATGGAATCGCGTGACTCGCGACGTCGTTCGTGGTCCACAACGTGGCACCCGTCGTCAACGAGGCCTTCTCCTCGATGGTCATCTTGCCGAGCAGAGAATCGATGTCGCGGGCCACGCCTCCGATCTTGTCAGTTCGTGCGAACGCGGATCGTCATCGGGGCATGTCAGATACCGAAGGTCGTCGCACGGACGGCGTCGACCGAATCCGGCGGTCCCGCGAACTCCACGTCGGCCACGGACGTGCGGCCGTAGATGAACAGCACGAGCTCGCTGACCGGACCGGACACGTCGA
>RHCK01000297.1 GCA_010030605.1 Acidimicrobiia bacterium | reverse complement strand
ATGAGCGCATAGCCACCAGACTTCATCGTGGGTCCGGGGGTGATTCCGGCGTTGATCGAGTCGCGAAGTGCCGGCCCAATGTTGAATATTCCGTCGACGTCGAGCATCGAGGTGACTCCGGCTTGTAGGACCTTTCTCGCGTTGTACGCGGCAAGAATCGCTGAAGTTGCGGGATCACGATGCATGAAAAGTTCGTCGTTCGTGCGCGGCTCACCGAATGTGACGTGGACATGGGCGTCGATGAGGCCTGGCATGATGGTCAGTCCGGTCGCATCGATCACTTCTGCCGCTTTGCGGTCAGCTGGGTCGATAGTTAGTGACTTGCCAACTTCGGCTATGCGTCCTTCCTTGAGAAGCACGTCGACGCCAGCTTGCGGCTTGGCGCCAGACCCGTCAATCACGGTTCCGCCGGTGATGAGCACTGTTTCCACGATGGTCTCCTGAATCAAGTTGAAAACGAGGTTACCGAAGGGTGGCAGACGTTTTCTGGCGGAGCTATGGATACGGACTGCCGGACCACCATGCCTGTAATTGGGGTCGTGCGGAAATGTCGACGAGCTCTACGCGCAAGCCCGTTGGGCTCAGCAAATAGGCAAAGCGTGTGGGTTCGTCGTCATCACCGACCATCCACGCATCGAGTCGGTAACCCTCTTTTTCCAGGCGCTCGACGTCGCGACGGAGGTCGTGTGCCCACCAACCCATGTGGTGAGGTGTTCCGTTCGATTCGAGTTGCCACGGCGAACCCGGGCAGTGTTTGATGAGTTCGACATGGAATGGATCGTCGATCGAGTAAGTGACGTCGATCGACCACGGCTGACGGTCTGATCGCGGGGTCTTCGTCACGATGTGTCTGGTGACTGGCGTTGCCCATCGAAGTTCCACCGAACCGAAACTGTCCATCGCAGTCTCGAGGTTTGGTACGACCCATGCAACGTGATACAGGTCTTGCGGATCGAGAGTCATCGGACTAAGCAATTCCGAAGATGCGCGCGGCGTTTCCGCCCAAGATCGCCTCCACGCCACCTGGTGGCAGGCGCAGGCCTTCAATCATCTCGCGATAACCAAACTCGGCATCCCAACCCGCAAAGTTTGAGCCGAGCAGAATTTTGTCGGTGCCTTCGGTGTCGACGAGGAATTGCAGTGCATCCGCGCGATGTACGGCGGAGTCGAAGGAGAGTTGCGCCCACTGGTCCTCGAAGGACCGATTGAAGAGCCCCTTTCCGAACGGTCGCTTTTCGATGGCAGCCATCAGCCGCCCCTTCTGATAAGGGGCAAAGCCTCCACCGTGGGCGACATGGACCCGAAGCTGTGGGTGTCGGTCAAGGACCCCTGCAAAGAGAAGGTGCGCGACCGCGAGACCTTCGTCGATTGCGAACCCGTATATGACGTCAAGTTCCCACTTGTCGAAGAAGTCGTCCGTCTTCATGTACGAGCCGCGTGGGCCGGGATGAATCACCACCGGCACGTTCAAACGTTCGTGTTCGGACCAGAGTTCCTCGAACCGTGGGTCGGAGAGCGCAAGGCCGTTCACATCGGTGCCGATGTACGAACATACGAGCCCGAGCTCCGTTACTGCTCGATGGAGTTCGTTGCATGCAGATTCGGGCTCCTGCAGGGGCAGACAGGCCGCTCCGATGAGCCGTTGGTTCGCTCGACATATCGCGGCCACCTCGTCGTTGTGTCGACGGTTGAACGAAAGCGCTGCGTCGATTGGCTGGTGGTAGAAATACGTAATTGGATTGGGTGACACCAATTGGAGATCGATGCCGATTTCCGTCATTTTTTCTAGACGCTGTTCGACGACGGAGAATGGGCTGTTGTTGAATCGGACGTTGTCAAGGACGTAGTCGCCCGCACGGAAGTATTCGGAGCCGTCTGATCTGAAGCCCATTTCTGGACCAGCGTGGCCGCATGTTCCCATGACGCCGGGGAGCAAGATGTGAGCGTGTACGTCGATCACGCGATGCACAGTCATGGTGAGATGGTACTCACCGTGCTCAGAACCGCTGATGACAAGGGTTCGCCCATTGCCGTGGTGGATGTCTTCGTTGATCGTGCATTCGTGACCTGAATTCTTGGTTCATCACATAAGGATGGAGGGTGAAGGCGACTCAGAGTCTGTGAGGCATCAATATGGGGTAGTTGGCAGTCAATGCTCGTGGGTATGGGCCAGATGGCATTGGCCACACTTCATCAACCGAAGGGAGTGTCCGCGCCGGGTAGCCCCGAGGGAACCTTTCAAATGGCGATTTGTCGGAGCGAATTTGAGAGGCCCGACGTTTCTGGATGATGGGCAAGGGAGATTTCTC
>RHCK01000296.1 GCA_010030605.1 Acidimicrobiia bacterium | reverse complement strand
CGTTTGTCCGATGTATTCGACGATGAAGTCCCCGGGATAGTGCTGCTCGAACCACGCGGTGTTCTCGAAGGGATAGTGAACCTGAGCGAAGGGCATCGAGCCACTTTCGAACCAGCAGTCGAGAACCTCGGGCACGCGACGCATCATCGACTTGCCCGTGGGGTCGTCGGGGTTCGGCCGAACCAGATCGTCGACGGCGGGACGATGGAGATCGGTGATGGTGGTTCCGAAATCGCGTTGCAGGTCGGCGATGCTTCCGTACACGTCGAGTCGTGGGTACGTGGGATCGTCGCTCTTCCACACGGGAATCGGTGATCCCCAGAATCGATTGCGACTGATCGACCAGTCACGAGCGTTCGCGATCCACTTACCGAACGAACCTTCCTTCAGGTGCTCGGGCACCCAGGTGATCTGCTTGTTCAGTTCGACCATTCGATCCTTGATGGCGGTCACTTCGACGAACCAGGACGAGATGGCGCGGTACACCAAGGGCTCGGCACATCGCCAACAATGCGGGTACGAGTGCGAATAGGAATCGTGACGCACCACGACGCCGGCGGCTTTCAGATGCTTGATGACGAGCGGGTTCGCCTCGAAGACGTGTTGGCCGACCCAATCGGTCACCTCGGCGGTGTAGCAGCCGTGGCTGTCCATGGGGCAGACCGTTTCGATGCCCGCCGCCTGACACGCCAGTTGGTCGTCCTCGCCGAAGCCGGGAGCCATGTGAACGACACCGGTGCCGTCCTCGGTGGTGACGAAGTCGCCGGCGAGCACCCGAAAGGCGTTGGGAGTGTGGGCGAAGTAGTCGAAGAGAGGTCGGTAGGAACGACCCACGAGATCGGAACCTCGAATGGTGCCGACACGTTCGGCGCCATCGAGTTCGCGCTCGTAGGCACCCAGTCGTGCCTCGGCGAGGATCAATTTCTCGCCCCCCAATTCGACGATGGCGTAGTCGACGTCGGGATTCACCGCCAGGGCCAGGTTGGACGGCAAGGTCCACGGCGTCGTGGTCCAGGCCAGCAAACTCTCCCCCGATTCCAACGCGAATCTCACCGTCAAGGCCGGGTCCTGACGATCGCGATAGACGTCGTCCATGCGGGTCTCGGTGTTGCTCAGCGGAGTCTCGCATCGCCAGCAGTACGCGAGAACGCGATTGCCTTCGTAGATCAATCCCTTGTCGTGCAGGGTCTTGAACGCCCACATGACGCTTTCCATGTACGGAAGGTCGAGCGTCTTGTAATCGTTCTCGAAGTCGACCCAGCGAGCTTGACGAGTGACGTAACGCTCCCATTCGCTCGTGTAACGCAAGACCGACGTGCGGCAATAGTCGTTGAACTTCTCGATGCCGAACGCGGTGACCTCGGGATGACCCGAGATACCCAACTGCTTCTCGGCTTCCACTTCGGCGGGCAGACCGTGGCAGTCCCATCCGAATCGACGCTCCACTTTCTGACCGCGCATGGTGCGATATCGAGGGACGGCGTCCTTCACGAACCCGGTGAGCAAGTGACCGTAATGCGGGAGACCGTTGGCGAACGGAGGTCCGTCGTAGAAAACGAACTCGTTCGCCCCGTCGTCGCCGGCGGCGCGATTCTGCACCGACGCCTCGAACACTTTCTCCGCCGACCAACGCGCCAACGTGGAGGCCTCGATGGCCGGAAAGTTCGGCTGCGAGTCGATGGAGGGGTACGGGCGAGAAGTCATGACGAAAGTGCGCGTTTGTGCGCCCTGCGCAGGCTATCGGGAAGCGTTCAGCGCAAATTGGCGCTGAGCACGTTGAGCACGATCAGCACCAACACCGGCGATAGATCGAGCCCTCCCATGGCCGGCAACATACGCCGCACGGGACCGAGAACGGGTTCGGTGAGACGCACCGTCCAGTCTCGCACCGAATCGAGGGCGCCTCCGCGGGACGGGAACCACGACAAGATCACCCTCACGAGGATGAGCATCGAATAAATCTGAATCGCCGAAGCGAGCAATGAACCCACGGGTCAGTAATCGACGTTCGGGCGAGGGGCCGGCTTCAGGAGATACACGCCACGGGCGACCTTTTCGATCTTGCCGTGCAACGCGTAACACAGTCCGCTCGAAAAATCGATCATGCGGCGGGCGACTTCGTCGTCGCATCCTTCGGTGTTCAGAATCACCGGCTGACCTTCGCGATACCGGTTGGCCACTTCTTGAATGTCATTGAAGCGAATGGCCTTCACGGTGTGGGGCTCACCTTGTGTGGGACCGCCGACGGTTCGCACCGACGACGACGGACGACCCGACACCGGGCGGGGTTGGATGGACGAATCATCGGAA
>RHCK01000295.1 GCA_010030605.1 Acidimicrobiia bacterium | reverse complement strand
CGACGTGTTGCGCAATCGACCCGATGCCTACGGACACGTGGGCGTGGCGCGTGATCTGGCGGCTCGGTTCGGTGTTCCGTTCTCTGCCTCGGATGGTTCGATCAAGGCCACGGGCGCGCTGAAGTCCGCCCCCGTCGAGATCGTGGCCGGCGATCGTTGTCCGCGTTTCACCACCATCGTCATCAGTGGCGTGCGCGTGACCCAGTCGCCCGACTGGATGGCCAGTCGACTGAATGCCGCAGGAATGCGTTCGATCAACAACATCGTCGACGTCTCGAACTACGTGATGTTGGAAACGAATCAACCGAACCATGCCTACGACTTCGAACGTCTCGGTGGCGGTGGATTCCGCATTCGCATGGCTCGCGAGGGCGAAACCATGATCACGCTCGACGATGTGGAGCGAGCCCTCACCGCTGACGATCTGCTCATCTGCGATCTCGACGATCGTCCCATCGGCTTGGCCGGAATCATGGGTGGACAAAACACCGAGATCTCCGACGACACCACGGTGATCGCTCTCGAAACGGCGTGGTTCGAACCACTCGGCATCATGAAGAGCGTTCAACGCAATGGTTTGCGTAGCGAGGCTTCGGCGCGCTTCGAACGCGGAATGGATCCGTATGGCATCGATGCCTCGGTGTCGCGCTTCATCGAACTGCTGCGACTCACGTGTCCCGATCTGGTGGTGCACGAAGGTGCGGTCGACGCCCGAACCGAACATCTGCCCAAACCGGTCGTCATCGACGTGCGAGCGAAGCGGGTGGGGGCTCTGTTGGGCACGCAGTTCAGCGCCCAGGAAATCGTGTCGCTCATCGCTCCGCTGGGTTTCGTGGGTGCGTTGCACGGCGACACCATTTCGGTCACCGTTCCCACGTGGCGTCCCGATTGCACGCTCGAGGTCGACATCATCGAAGAAGTCGCTCGTCACTACGGTTACTCGCGTTTGGGTGCCACGGTGCCCAAGTCGACCCAACCCGGTGGTCTCTCACCGGTGCAACAACGACGAAGGCGAGTGCGTGAGATTCTGCTCGGTCTGGGTGCGAGCGAAGCGATGCCGCACCCGTTTCTGACCGACGGTGATCTGGATCGTGCCGGACTCTCCAACTCCGCGGTTCGCTTGCTCAACCCGTTGGCGGTGGGAGACGACGTGTTGCGCACGTCGTTGCGCCCGGGTTTGTTGAAAGCCATCGCATTCAACGAGTCGCATCGGCGACCCGGTGTGTCGTTGTTCGAAGTGGGTCACGTGTATCCGCCCAGCGACGACGTGCTTCCCGCCGAGCACGAGGTGCTGGCGGTGGTGTTGGCGGGACGTGAGGCTCCCGCGGCCGTGGCCGTGTGGCGTGAATTGGCGTCGGCGATGGGTTGGGGTGCGCGCCTCGATCAATCGGTCGTCTCGTCGGGTCTGCATCCCACGCGTTCGGCCACGTTGTCGGCCGGTCGCGACACGGTGGGACTCGTTGGAGAGGTGCATCCCGATGTTCTGGATGCCTACGGAATCTCGCAACGGGTCGCGGTGCTCGAAGTGAACTTGTCGCTGTTGTTGGCCAACGAACCCAAGGTGCCCCAGTGGAAGGCCACCAGTCGGTTCCCGTCCAGCGACATCGATCTGGCGTTCAACGTTCCGTCATCGGTGTCGGCCGAGAAGGTGGAAAAGGCCCTGCGTCAGAACGCCGGAGCGTTGTTGGTCGACATCTCGTTGTTCGACGTGTATCGAGCCGATGTCGCGTCAGAGTCGCGCAGTTTGGCGTTCCGTTTGCGCCTTCAGGCGACCGATCGAACGCTGACCGATTCCGACGTCGCCGAGGTTCGCAACAAGTGCATCGCCGGAGTCGGCAAATTGGGCGCCCAGCTGCGTTAGTTCGCGCTCGGTTTCATGCGGAACGCGTCGATCATGAAGGCGCGATATTCGTCGTCGGTGATTCCGTGCTCGTCGAGCAACGAGTTGTAGAACAGGTTCGAGTTCAAGAGAACCACGAACACCACTCGGCGATCGAACGACTCGTCCGGCGCCAAGCGTGCCTCGATGATGTCACACGCTTCGACCCAGCGCGGCCACACCGACTTCGCGATGTCGGCCAGCCCGTCGCGCAGCGTTTGGTTGACCGTGGCAACGGCCAAAATCTGCGAGCGCAACAAGGTGTCCTCGCGTTTGGTGATGTTGCTCGGCATGGGCAAAATGCTCACCAGATCCGGAATGGTGATCGAGTCCATCGCGGACAGAGCAGCGATCGATGATTCGATGTTTCGGGTGGTGATTTCGCGAAACAGGCCGGACAAGACATCAGCCAACAAACCATCGCGATCGTC